>NZ_QUOS01000003.1:0-142500 GCF_003390135.1 Streptococcus sp. NM | reverse complement strand
AGGCTTATTTATTTGCAAACTCTGAGTTTACAGGTGCGGATTGGGATACGAAAATTTCAAGGGATATTTTCTGGGAAGAATCGATGCATGGTATCTATCCAGAAAACGTTGGGGTCAATGCAAGACTATTTAAAGATGAGGATAATTTTTTTGATTATCTAGATCATTCTGCAATTTTTACTGCGGAACGTGATGGACAAACCTTTTATTTTTATCCGATTCAGGCTAGGGACTATTTGGCTACACCTGAAATCCAAGCATTTTCTCTTAATGGGGATGAGATTCTTATTTCCCCTCAAGAGAAGGATTTTGAAACCCATCGTAGTTATCAGTACCAAGACTTAACGACTCGCGGAACAGTTGAGTTTCGTAGTGTGTGTACTCAACCTCTAGATAGAACATTCGCTTCAGCAGCTTTTCACTTGGGACTGTTAGTTAATTTAGATAAGTTAGAAGCTTACTTAGAAGCAGCACCTTTCTTTAAAGAATTTGGGCGAAATTATAAGTTTTTAAGACGGCAATTTTCTAAGAAAAAGCTTACAGATGAGGAAGAAGCTGGGATTATTGAATTTTCCAAAGACTTACTCCTGCTAGCTGAGGAAGGACTGGAGATGAGAAATAAGCAAGAAATGACCTATTTACAGCCTTTGAAAGAAGAATTGGGCCTATAATTTCTCTTATAAAGGGAGAATTTTCTGAAAAATCATGATATAATGGAAGAGACTATAGATAAAGGATA
Source organism: Streptococcus sp. NM (assembly GCF_003390135.1). Classification (GTDB taxonomy): domain Bacteria; phylum Bacillota; class Bacilli; order Lactobacillales; family Streptococcaceae; genus Streptococcus. The sequence continues at coordinate 141,761 of NZ_QUOS01000003.1, read as the reverse complement.
AAGAGTAATGACATTAGTTTATCAATCAACGCGTGATGCCAACAATACAGTAACTGCCAGCCAAGCTATTTTGCAAGGTTTGGCGACGGACGGTGGTTTGTTTACACCGGTTACTTATCCAAAGGTAGATTTGGACTTTGACAAATTGAAAGATGCTTCTTATCAGGAAGTTGCTAAGATTGTTTTGTCAGCATTTTTAGATGACTTTACAGCTGAAGAGTTGGACTACTGTATCAACAATGCCTACGATAGCAAATTTGATACTCCATCTATTGCGCCTTTGGTGAAATTAGACGGTCAATATAACTTGGAACTTTTCCATGGTTCAACAATTGCTTTTAAGGATATGGCCTTGTCTATTTTGCCATACTTTATGACAACAGCTGCTAAGAAGCATGGTTTGGAGAACAAGATTGTCATCTTAACAGCGACATCTGGTGATACTGGGAAAGCCGCTATGGCAGGGTTTGCGGATGTTCCTGGTACTGAGATTATCGTCTTTTATCCAAAGGATGGTGTCAGCAAGGTACAAGAGTTGCAAATGACCACTCAGACTGGTGATAATACTCATGTTATCGCCATTGATGGTAACTTTGACGATGCGCAAACAAATGTGAAGCATATGTTTAACGATGTGGCTCTTCGTGAAAGATTAGCGGCCAACAAGTTACAATTTTCATCAGCAAACTCTATGAATATCGGTCGTTTGGTGCCACAGATTGTTTATTATGTTTATGCCTATGCTCAGTTTGTTAAGTCTGGTGAGATTGTGGCTGGTGATAAGGTCAACTTCACAGTACCAACAGGAAACTTTGGAAATATCTTGGCTGCCTTTTATGCTAAACAAATCGGTCTTCCAGTTGGTAAATTAATCTGTGCTTCAAATGACAACAATGTTTTGACAGACTTCTTCAAGACACGTGTTTACGATAAGAAGCGTGAGTTTAAGGTAACAACTAGCCCATCTATGGATATCTTAGTATCTTCAAACTTGGAGCGTCTCATTTTCCACCTTTTGGGTAATAATGCGGCTAAAACAGCTGAACTCATGAATGCCTTGAACAAGCAAGGACAATATGAGTTGACAGACTTTGATGCAGAGATTCTTAACCTCTTTGCAGCTGAATATGCGACTGAGGAAGAAACAGCGGCAGAAATCAAGCGTGTTTATGAGTCAGATTCTTATATCGAGGATCCACATACGGCGGTTGCCTCGGCAGTTTATAAGAAATACCAAGCGGCTACTGGCGATGTGACTAAGACAGTGATTGCTTCAACAGCGAGTCCATACAAGTTCCCAGTGGTTGCAGTAGAAGCTGTAACTGGAAAATCAGGACTTGGCGACTTTGAGGCCTTGGCTCAATTACATGACATTTCAGGAGTGGCAGTGCCACCAGCGGTTGATGGCCTTGAAACAGCTCCAGTTCGTCATAAAACAACAGTGGCAGCTGCTGACATGCAAGCAGCGGTTGAGGCTTATTTAGGACTTTAAGACAGAGGGAGTAAACTCGGTTGGGAAACCAACTGAGTTTCTTTTCATCAGGAGGAAGGATTGTTTAAGAAAAATAAAGACATTCTTAATATTGCCTTACCAGCTATGGGCGAAAACTTTTTGCAGATGCTCATGGGGATGGTGGATAGTTACTTGGTAGCCCATTTGGGCTTGATAGCTATTTCGGGTGTATCAGTAGCTGGCAATATTATCACGATTTACCAGGCGATTTTCATCGCTCTGGGAGCTGCTATTTCCAGTGTTATTTCAAAAAGTTTGGGGCACAAGGATCAATCTATGCTAGCCTATCATGTGACTGAAGCCTTGAAGATTACCTTACTATTAAGTTTTCTTTTAGGAGCTTTGTCCATCTTCGCTGGGAAAGAGATGATAGGACTTTTGGGGACGGAGAGAGATGTAGCTGAAAGTGGTGGACTCTACCTATCTTTAGTAGGCGGATCGATTGTTCTCTTAGCTTTAATGACTAGTCTGGGAGCCTTGATTCGTGCAACGCATAATCCACGTTTGCCCCTCTATGTGAGTCTTTTATCCAATGCTTTGAATATTCTTTTTTCAAGTCTAGCTATTTTTGTTCTGGATATGGGGATAGTTGGTGTTGCTTGGGGGACAATTCTGTCTCGCTTGGTAGGTCTTGTGATTTTATGGTCGCAATTAAAGTTGCCTTTTGAGAAACCGACTTTTGGTTTAGATAAGGAACTATTGACCTTAGCTTTGCCAGCAGCTGGAGAGCGGCTCATGATGCGGGCTGGAGATGTCGTGATCATTGCTTTGGTCGTTTCTTTTGGAACGGAGGCGGTGGCTGGAAATGCAGTCGGAGAAGTCTTGACCCAGTTTAACTATATGCCTGCTTTTGGAGTTGCTACGGCAACGGTCATGCTGGTAGCTCGAGCAGTTGGAGAGGATAATTGGAATAGAGTAGATAAGTTGAGTAAACAAGCCTTTTGGCTCTCTCTGGTCCTCATGTTACCCTTGACCTTTAGTATCTATGTCTTGGGTATACCACTAACTCATCTCTATACGACTGATTCTCTAGCGGTTGAGGCTAGTATTCTAGTGACACTGTTTTCACTAATTGGTACTCCTATGACGATAGGAACAGTCATCTATACAGCAGTCTGGCAGGGTTTGGGCAATGCTCGGCTTCCCTTTTATGCGACAAGTATAGGAATGTGGTGTATCCGCATTGGAACAGGATATCTGATGGGGATTGTGCTTGGTTGGGGCTTGCCCGGTATTTGGGCCGGAACCCTTTTGGATAATGGTTTTCGTTGGTTATTTCTACGTTACCGTTACCAGCATTATATGAGCTTGAAAGGATAGGAAATGAAAAAAACAGCTTTTATTTGGGATTTAGACGGGACTTTATTGGACTCTTACGAAGCGATTTTGTCAGGGATTGAGGAAACTTTTGCTCAGTTTTCTATTCCTTATGATAAGGAGCAGGTGAGAGAGTATATCCTCAAGTATTCGGTGCAAGATTTGCTTGTGCGGGTAGCAGAAGATAGAAATCTGGATGTGGAAGTGCTCAATCAAGTCCGTGCCCAGAGTCTGGCTGAGAAGAATGCTCAGGTAGTTTTGATGCCAGGTGCGCGTGAAGTGTTGTCTTGGGCAGACCAAGTAGGAATTCAACAGTTTGTCTACACTCATAAAGGAGATAATGCTTTTACCATTCTAAGAGACTTGGGTTTGGAATCTTATTTTACAGAGATTTTAACAAGTCAGAGTGGCTTTGCGCGGAAGCCAAGTTCAGAAGCGGCTACCTATCTGTTAGGCAAGTATCAGTTGGATTCTGAGAAGACCTATTATATAGGGGATCGGACTCTGGATGTGGAATTTGCCCAGAATAGTGGGATTCAAAGTATCAACTTTTTAGAGTCGACTTATGAAGGAAATCACAGGATTCAAGCGTTAGCAGATATTTCCCGTTTTTTTAAGGCTGAGCGATAAAAAGATTGTGTCAGTTTTGTGACAGAGACCTAACAAACTATTTCAAGTAACCGAGTTTGTTACAAGGAATAGACAGTTCTGTTAAATAGGCCCGAGAGGGCTTTTTTTCTTCTTTTTTGTGTTATGATAGACAGGTACTCATTTGAAAGGAATTTGAAAGAATGAAGAAAAGAATATTATTAGCCTCAACGGTAGCCTTGTCATTTGCCCCAGTATTGGCAACTCAAGCAGAAGAAGTTCTTTGGACTGCACGTAGTGTTGAGCAAATCCAAAACGATTTGACTAAAACGGACAACAAAACAAGTTATACCGTTCAGTATGGTGATACCTTGAGCACTATTGCAGAAGCCTTGGGTGTAGATGTCACAGTTCTTGCGAATTTGAATAAAATCACTAATATGGACCTGATTTTCCCAGAAACTGTTTTGACAACGACTGTCAATGAAGCAGAAGAAGTAACGGAAGTTGAAATCCAAACACCTCAAGCAGACTCTAGTGAAGAAGTGACAACTGCGACAGCAGATTTGACAACTAATCAAGTGACCGTTGATGATCAAACTGTTCAAGTTGCAGATCTTTCTCAACCAATTGCAGAAGCTCCAAAAGCAGTAGAAACTACAAGTACAAAAGAAGTAGCAACAAGTTCAAAAGTTACAGAGACAGTGACTGCTTCAGAAGAAGTAGCGCCTTCTACAGGAACTTCTGCTTCAGAGGAGCAAACAGTCGAGACAAGCAATGCAGTTGTAGAAGCCGCTCCTCAGGCAACGATTCCAGCTGAGAAAGAGGAAACACAAGAAAGCACTCAAGCTGAATCAGTAGTGGAAGCAACTACAACGCCAGTAGAAGAAAAAGCAACCGAAACAACTGCAACAAGTTCAGAAGAAGCAAAAGAAGCCTCATCAAATGAAGCTACAACAGCAGTTTCTACTTATCAACCAGAAGAGACGAAAACAACTTCAGCAACTTACGCAGCTCCAGCAGCGCCCGATTATGCTGGACTGGCAGTAGCAAAATCTGAAAATGCAGGTCTTCAACCACAGACGGCTGCCTTTAAAGAAGAAATTGCTAACTTGTTTGGCATCACATCCTTTAGTGGTTATCGTCCAGGAGACAGTGGAGATCACGGAAAAGGTTTGGCTATCGATTTTATGGTACCAGAAGGCTCAGAACTAGGGGATAAGATTGCGGAATACGCTATTCAAAACATGGCTAGCCGTGGCATTAGTTATATCATCTGGAAACAACGTTTCTATGCTCCATTCGATAGCAAATATGGGCCAGCTAATACTTGGAACCCAATGCCAGATCGTGGTAGCGTGACAGAGAATCACTATGATCACGTTCACGTTTCAATGAATGGATAAACCCAATTTAGTAACATCATTTTGACGAATGAGATCTAGCTTTCATGATAGGAAGTAAGTCTCATTCGTTTTTTTCTTTGTCATACTCTTCGAAAATCTCTTCAAACGACGTCAGTTTTATCTGCAACCTCAAAGCTGTGCTTTGAGCAACCTACGGATAGCTTCCTAGTTTGCTCTTTGATTTTCATTGAGTATCAATATGAATGGGAAATGGAAGTTACCATTTTGTAATGATTGAAGCAACATTCTTGCAATCTATTTTAATTTATATTATACTTGATTAGTCAATTATTGATGAATCAATCGAAAAGAGAAAAGAAATGATAGAGATTCAAGATCTACTTTATCAACTCCGCTTGTCTGAGCAAGCGAGTACGCAATTGTTTGAAAAAAGACTTGGGATTAGTTTGACACGGTATCAGATTTTATTATTTTTGCTGAAGCATTCCTCTTGTAATCAAATAGCGGTTCAGGAGCGTTTGAAGATTGATCAGGCTGCTTTGACCCGACATTTCAAAATTCTGGAAAAGGAAGGTTTGGTGGAGCGTCATCGTAATCCTGAAAATCAGCGGGAAGTGTTGGTAGAAGCTACGAAGTATGCCAAGGAGCAGTTAGTGGTGAATCCACCTCTGAATCATGTCAGGGTTAAGGAAGCGATGGAAAGTATCTTAACAGAGTCTGAGAGAACAGAACTCAGCCGTTTATTAAATAAATTGGTTTTGGGTATTGAAAATATAGAAATTTAAGGAGAAATAGATGTCAATTATTACAATTTTAGCAACGATTGTTGCTTTGGAACATTTTTACATTTTTTACTTGGAAAGTGTTGTAACGCAATCAGATGCAACCAGTCGAGTCTTTAACATGGAAAAGGAAGAACTGGCTCGTCCGTCAGTAACTTCATTGTTTAAAAATCAAGGGATTTATAATGCTTTGCTAGGAGTCTTTCACTTGTATGGGATTTTTTTCTCACAGAATTTAGAAATTGTGACTATTTTTGTCTTGTTTGTGATTGGTGCTGCGGCTTATGGCTCTCTCACAGCAGATAAAAAAATTATTTTAAAGCAAGGCGGACCAGCTATTTTTGCCTTGATTAGTATTTTACTTTTTAAATAAAATCAAAAGGTCAATCCTAGTCTCGCTAGTCCTTTTCACTCCAGAATAAGGGAAATATGTTATACTTGTTTTATTGTCGGAAAAAGAGTTTCATGGAATTGGTTGTAAGGAGTTAGAAATGAAAGTATTAGTGACAGGCTTTGAGCCCTTTGGAGGGGAAAAGGTTAATCCAGCTTTGGAGGCCATTAAAGGTTTGCCAGCTGAAATCCATGGCGCTGAGGTCAGCTGGCTAGAAGTGCCAACAGTTTTTTACAAATCTGCTCAAGTATTGGAAGAAGAGATGAACCGTTATCAACCTGACTTTGTCCTTTGTATCGGCCAAGCAGGTGGAAGGTCTAGCTTGACACCTGAGCGAGTAGCCATTAATCAAGACGATGCACGCATCCCGGATAACGAAGGTAATCAGCCGATTGACCTTCCCATTCGAGTGGATGGTGCTTCGGCTTACTTTAGTAGTTTGCCGATTAAAGCGATGGTTCAAGCTATAAAAAAAGAGGGCTTGCCGGCCTCTGTTTCCAATACGGCAGGGACTTTTGTCTGCAATCATTTGATGTATCAGGCCCTCTATTTGGCAGAAAAGAAATTTCCACATGTTAAGGCAGGTTTTATGCACATTCCTTATATGATGGAACAGGTGGTGAATCGACCGACCACTCCAGCTATGAGTTTAGTTGATATTAGGCGAGGGATAGAAGCGGCAATCGGAGCCATTATCGAACATGGAGATGAGGACCTCAAGTTGGTAGGTGGAGAAACTCATTGATAGAAAAAAGCTTGAGGGGCCACCTTCAAGCTTTTGGACGTTTTCGAGCCAGTACTGCTCGGTAAAAAATTATTTTATTGATTTGAATGTAGGGTAGGAGTGAGAAACTAGCAATCCCAAAGGTAATCCAATTGAGGAAATACCAAGGAAGGAGTTGTAAGTCTAGGACAAAGCGCTGAAATTTGTAACCTTTCATTAAGAAACGGCTGGTCTTAAGGATTTGCCCTGGTTTGGCTTGTCCTAAATCTAGAGTATCACAGAGGAGAAATTCTACCTGTGAATAGGCATAGTATTGTGGAATATAGAGACTATTTCCGACAATCATCAAGAGGATACTTGCTAGAAAGTAGAGACCAAATGTCATGAGGAAACGCTCGGTTTCAATTGACGTAAGATCCAGATTGGGAAACTCAGGATGAAGGGCAACGAATTTCTTTGCAAGAAAGCTACTGTAAAAAAGGAAGTAAATTCCAAGCAAACTAGGAATGCTCCATAAGAAGAGATAGAAACGTTTGAGAAGGAGAGTCAAAAAGGTTTGTGAAAAGTGCTCTTCGTTAAAGAGAGTGAGACTATTTTTGACGGATAGTTCTGTATCTGAGTTCTTGATGAGTTTCAGCGTTGTATAGACGGAACTGGTTAGAAGTATTGTTCCAATAAAGGAGACTAATAGTGGAAAAAGGTAGGCTTGGAATACATGACTAAGTACGCTTAAAAAGGGTTGCTCTAAAATAGACTCGTTGATACGCTCTAAGGGATTGAGGAAGCCAGACAAAATGACCAGCATGCTAGGTAAGAGATAGACGAGAAAGAGTCGGGGATTTTCAGCCTGAAATTGTCTGGCCTGCAGACGAATGGTTTTTAAATCAATTTTTGGGTATTTCATTCTCTCATTATACCATAGTTCGTGACAGTTCCAGCTTTTTTTGATAAAATCATACAGTATGCCCTTGGGCACAAAGTATGAACTGGGACTGTCTTTCCCAGCTTCGGAGGTAAAAAATGTCAGATTCACCAATCAAATATCGTTTGATTAAGAAAGAAAAACACACAGGAGCTCGCCTGGGGGAAATCATCACTCCCCATGGCACCTTCCCAACACCTATGTTTATGCCAGTTGGGACACAAGCCACTGTCAAAACTCAGTCGCCTGAAGAATTGAAGGAGATGGGTTCGGGAATTATCCTGTCAAACACCTATCATCTCTGGCTTCGTCCTGGAGATGAACTCATCGCTCGCGCAGGTGGTCTCCACAAGTTCATGAATTGGGACCAGCCTATCTTGACAGATAGTGGTGGTTTCCAGGTTTATTCTCTAGCAGATAGCCGAAATATCACAGAAGAAGGGGTAACTTTTAAAAACCATCTCAATGGCTCTAAGATGTTCTTGTCACCAGAAAAAGCCATTTCTATTCAGAACAATCTAGGCTCAGATATTATGATGTCCTTTGACGAATGTCCTCAGTTTTATCAACCATACGACTACGTTAAGAAATCAATCGAGCGTACAAGCCGTTGGGCTGAGCGTGGTTTGAAGGCTCACCGTCGTCCACATGACCAAGGGTTATTTGGAATTGTGCAGGGGGCTGGATTTGAAGACCTGCGTCGCCAATCGGCTCATGACCTTGTCAGCATGGATTTCCCAGGCTACTCTATCGGTGGCTTAGCAGTGGGAGAAACCCACGAAGAGATGAATGCGGTCTTGGACTTTACAACCCAATTGTTGCCTGAAAACAAACCTCGCTATTTGATGGGTGTGGGAGCGCCAGATAGCTTGATTGATGGGGTGATTCGTGGAGTGGATATGTTTGACTGTGTCTTGCCGACTCGTATCGCTCGTAATGGGACTTGTATGACCAGTCAAGGTCGTTTGGTTGTCAAAAATGCTCAGTTTGCTGAGGACTTTACGCCACTGGATCCTGAGTGTGATTGCTACACATGTAAGAACTATACACGCGCTTATCTTCGTCACCTGCTCAAGGCTGATGAAACCTTCGGTATCCGCTTGACTAGCTACCACAATCTTTACTTCTTGCTTAACCTGATGAAGCAAGTGCGACAAGCCATCATGGATGACAATCTCTTGGAATTCCGTGAGTATTTTGTTGAAAAATATGGCTATAATAAGTCAGGCCGTAATTTTTAAACTGGAATTGATATAAGCTAAAAATCCTAAGTTTTCTCTTGGGATTTTTCTTCTTTTTTTGATAGAATAAAGTGTATAATGAAAGGGAGAATAAACTCGTATGCGCATTAAATGGTTTTCCTTGATTAGGATTACAGGTTTACTTTTGGTACTCTTGTATCATTTCTTTCAGACGATCTTTCCTGGAGGATTTTTCGGGGTAGATGTCTTTTTCACGTTTTCAGGCTTCCTGATTACGGCTCTACTCATCGAAGAATTTTCTAAAAAGCATGAGATTGACTTGATAGGATTTTTTAGGAGACGCTTTTATCGGATTGTGCCACCTGTGGTTTTGATGGTCTTGGTAACCATGCCCTTTACTTTTCTAGTTCGGCAAGATTATGTGGCTGGAATTGGGGGTCAGATTGCGGGTGTCTTAGGCTTCATGACCAACTTCTATGAACTCCTAACAGGTGGGAGCTATGAATCTCAGTTCATTCCACATTTGTTTGTTCATAATTGGAGCTTGGCTGTTGAGGTTCACTACTATATACTCTGGGGATTGGCAGTTTGGTTCTTATCTAAACAGTCCAGATCAAATGGTCAGTTGAGAGGAATGGTCTTTCTCTTATCTGCTGCTGCCTTCTTGATCAGCTTCTTCTCCATGTTTATCGGTAGTTTTCTAGTAACCTCTTATTCTTCTGTTTACTTCTCTAGTTTAACTCATGTCTATCCATTCTTTTTGGGAAGTATCTTAGCAACGATTGTAGGCGTTCGTCAGACGACTTCCCTAGTTAAGCAGTTGGATAAAATATGGGATTTACGAAAGACCCTTTTAGTTTTTGGAGGAGGTTTTGGCTTCCTACTCATTTTGACTTTCTTTGTCAAATTTACCTATCTCTTTGCCTATCTTATGGGCTTCTTGCTTGCCAGCCTTGCAACCATTGCTATGATTCTGGCGGCGCGTGTCTTACATGAAAAGACTCCTAACGTGCAGGAGCCAAAGATGATTAGCTTTTTAGCAGATACTAGCTATGCGGTTTATCTTTTCCATTGGCCTTTCTATATCATTTTTTCACAGTTGACATCAAATCTTTTTGCTGTGTTACTGACTTTGATTTTTTCTTATGGATTCGCCAGCCTATCATTTTATGTGTTGGAACCTTGGATTGCAGGAAAGGACACACCTATTCTACAAACTCTTCGTCCCCTGCCTCATATTCACGCAATCCTTGCAGCAAGTACAGGAATCTTGGCCTTCATTGTCTTTTTAGTGACTTTGATGGCGCCACAAGTGGGAGCTTTTGAGACAGACTTAACTGTCAATGGCTTGAAGCAAGCTGCAACAAATATTAGCCAGACCAAGGTGATGACAGAACGAGCAGAAGCTGATAGTTTAGGAATTGCTGATGGCACTATGCTAATTGGTGACTCGGTGGCCTTAAGGGCAAATACAGCCCTGCAGACAGCCCTTCCTGGAGCACAGATTAACGCACAGGTCAGCAGAACAACTAAGACTGCCAATGAAATCATGCTCAACAATAGCCAGAATAAATTTCTACCAAAGATGGTGGTTATTGCAACTGGGGTAAATAATCCTGAAAATTATAAGGAAGACTGGGATAGTATCGTAAAAAATCTTCCTAAGGGGCACCATATGGTTTTGGTGACTCCTTATGAAGGAGATAAGACAAAAGAGACCTATGCAATCGTTGAGAAAGAGGCTGCCTATATGAGAGAATTGGCAGAGAAGACACCTTACATCACGATAGCAGATTGGAATCAAGTTGCTAAGGAACATCCAGAAATTTGGACTGGAACAGACCAAGTCCATTTTGGAAGTGACAACAGTAAAATTGAAGCAGGAGCAAAATTGTATGCAGATACCATTGCTACAGCCTTGCAAACAGCTCAAGACAAGCCAGTCAAATCAAAATAACTTGTATTTAAAAGAGAAGAGTTGGAGAAATCCAGCTCTTTTAAAATATCTCTAGAAAATAGGTCTATACCATTTACAAATAAAAAAGAAAGGTTTATAATGTAATTGACATAATAAATTGTGGAATCAATCTTTTAAGGAGGTTAACATTATGCCTAACTATATTAAAGCGGATCAGTTTTTCTACCCACACGGAGTGCGTCGTGGTGGTTACTTGGAACTTGTGGACGGCAAGTTTGGAAAACATGTCGAGCAGATTCCTGAGGGAGCTGAGATTATTGACTATACAGGTTATAGCATTGCTCCAGGACTTGTAGATACCCACATTCATGGATTTGGCGGTGTGGATGTTATGGATAATAATATCGAAGGAACCCTTCATACCATGAGTGAAGGACTCCTCAGCATGGGGGTAACGAGCTTCTTGCCAACCACTTTGACATCATCTTATGAGCAATTGCTTGCGGTAACAGAAAATATTGGTGCTCGTTACCAGGAAGCAAGTGGAGCCAAGATTCGTGGGATTTATTTTGAAGGGCCTTATTTCACAGAGAAATACAAGGGCGCTCAAAACCCTGCCTACATGAAAGATCCTCGTATGGATGAGTTTCGTGCTTGGCAAAAAGCAGCAAATGGCCTGCTAAACAAAATTGCCCTTGCGCCAGAACGTGAAGGTGTAGAAGACTTTGTTCGTACGGTTACAGGCGAAGGCGTGACGGTTGCTCTTGGTCACTCAGATGCAACATTTGACGAAGCTAAAAAGGCAGTAGATGCTGGAGCGAGCGTCTGGGTACATGCCTACAATGGCATGCGTGGCTTGACTCACCGTGAACTCGGTATGGTTGGAGCTATGTATCAATTGCCACATACCTATGCAGAGTTAATCTGTGATGGTCACCACGTAGATCCAAAAGCCTGCGAAATTCTTATCAAACAAAAAGGAACTGAAAATATTGCCCTTATCACAGACTGTATGACAGCTGGTGGATTGGAAGACGGTGACTACATGTTGGGAGAATTCCCAGTTGTCGTTGCAAATGGAACTGCTCGCCTCAAATCGACAGGTAACTTGGCAGGTTCTATTCTCAAACTCAAAGATGGTTTGAAAAATGTTGTCGATTGGAATATTGCCTCTCCACACGAAGCAGTTATGATGGCCAGCTTCAACCCAGCAAAATCTGTTCACATTGATGATGTCTGTGGTCAAATCCGTGAAGGCTACGACGCAGACTTTATCGTACTAGATAAAGATTTGGAATTGGTAGCAACCTACCTAGATGGCGTGAAACGTTATCAAGCATAAGAGAGAAAGCAGGAGTTAAAGACTGATTTCTTTTCAGGTTTTATAAAGAATAAACTGCACCCCAAAAGTTAGATTTTTTCCGCCTAACTTTCGGGGTGTTTTCGTTATGTGTAAAACAGAACTAAATTCTCTAGATAAACTATTCATCTAACTTTTTTGGGGAGGGAGTACTGTTTGGAAGATTTTTTAATTTCCTAGGTAAATATCCTTAAATGAGGAGTAAGGATATACATAAGAAAATTCTTTGTTGTCTTGAAGTGGCTTCCTTTTGTCTTTAGAAAACACCTCTAAGTATGGTAAAATAGTAGGAGAATAATGTGAGGAAAATGAATGTCAAATAGTTTTGAAATTTTGATGAATCAATTGGGGATATCTACTGAAATGAGACAGGCTCCTGCTTTAGCACAGGCCGATATTGAGCGAGTTGTGGTTCATAAAATTAGTAAGGTATGGGAGTTTCATTTCGTATTTTCTAATATTTTACCGATTGAAATCTTTTTAGAATTAAAGAAAGGTTTGAGCGAAGAATTTTCTAAGACAGGCAATAAAGCTGTTTTCGAAATCAAGACTCTGTCTCAAGAATTTTCAAATCAACTCTTGCAGTCCTACTATAGAGAGGCTTTTTCTGAGGGGCCATGTGCTAGTCAAGGTTTTAAGTCCCTTTATCAGAATTTGCGAGTTCGTGCGGAGGGCAATCAGCTATTTATTGAAGGATCTGAGTCGATTGATAAAGAACACTTTAAGAAAAATCATCTTCCTAATTTAGCTAAACAACTTGAAAAATTTGGCTTTCCAACTTTTAATTGTCAGATCGAGAAGAATGATGTTCTGACCCAGGAGCAGGAAGAGGCCTTTCATGCTGAAAATGAGCAGATTGTTCAAGCTGCTAATGAGGAAGCGCTCCGTGCTATGGAACAACTAGAACAGATGGCACCTCCTCCAGCAGAAGAGAAACCAGCCTTTGATTTTCAAGCTAAAAAAGCTGCAGCTAAACCCAAGCTGGATAAGGCGGAGATTACTCCTATGATCGAAGTGACGACGGAGGAAAATCGTCTGGTCTTTGAAGGGGTTGTTTTTGATGTGGAGCAAAAAGTGACCAGAACAGGGCGTGTTTTGATCAACTTTAAAATGACAGACTACACTTCCAGTTTTTCGATGCAAAAGTGGGTCAAGAATGAGGAAGAGGCCCAGAAGTTTGATCTAATTAAGAAAAATTCTTGGCTCCGAGTGCGTGGGAATGTGGAGATGAATAACTTCACGCGCGATTTGACTATGAATGTGCAGGATGTGCAGGAAGTTGTTCACTATGAGCGGAAGGATTTGATGCCAGAAGGTGAGCGTCGGGTTGAGTTTCACGCTCATACTAACATGTCGACTATGGATGCTCTACCAGAGGTTGAAGAAATCGTTGCGACAGCTGCTAAGTGGGGACACAAAGCAGTTGCTATCACTGACCACGGGAATGTTCAATCCTTCCCACACGGCTATAAAGCGGCTAAGAAAGCAGGAATCCAGCTAATTTATGGGATGGAAGCCAATATCGTGGAGGACCGTGTCCCTATCGTCTATAACGAAGTGGAGATGGACTTATCAGAAGCTACTTACGTGGTCTTTGACGTGGAAACGACGGGTCTATCAGCCATCTATAATGACTTGATTCAGGTTGCGGCCTCTAAGATGTACAAGGGGAATGTTATTGCCGAATTTGATGAATTTATCAATCCTGGGCATCCCTTGTCAGCTTTTACTACTGAGTTGACTGGAATTACAGATGACCATGTCAAAAATGCCAAGCCACTAGAACAAGTTTTGCAAGAATTCCAAGAATTTTGCAAGGATACAGTCTTAGTTGCCCACAATGCGACCTTTGACGTTGGCTTTATGAATGCCAATTATGAGCGTCACGGTCTGCCTAAAATTAGCCAGCCAGTTATCGATACGCTCGAATTCGCAAGAAATCTCTATCCTGAGTATAAACGTCATGGTTTGGGACCTTTGACCAAGCGTTTTGGTGTGGCTTTGGAACATCACCACATGGCTAACTACGATGCGGAAGCTACAGGTCGCCTGCTTTTTATCTTTATCAGAGAGGTGGCAGAAAAACATGGTGTGACCGATCTAGCTAGGCTCAACATTGATTTGATTAGTCCAGATTCTTATAAAAAAGCTCGGATCAAGCATGCGACTATTTATGTCAAGAATCAGGTAGGTCTAAAAAATATCTTTAAGCTAGTTTCTTTGTCCAATACTAAGTACTTTGAAGGAGTGCCGCGGATTCCGAGAACAGTTCTAGATGCCCATCGGGAAGGTTTGATTTTAGGTTCAGCTTGTTCTGAAGGTGAAGTTTTTGATGCAGTCGTTTCCCAAGGTGTGGATGCGGCGGTTGAGGTGGCCAAGTATTATGACTTTATCGAGGTTATGCCACCAGCTATCTATGCTCCCTTGATTGCTAAGGAGCAGGTCAAGGATATGGAGGAACTCCAGACCATTATCAAGAGTTTGATAGAGGTTGGAGACCGTCTTGGTAAGCCTGTTCTGGCTACGGGAAATGTCCACTATATCGAACCGGAAGAAGAAATTTATCGTGAAATTATCGTCCGTAGTTTGGGCCAAGGGGCTATGATTAACAGAACTATCGGTCATGGAGAACATGCCCAACCAGCTCCTTTGCCAAAGGCTCATTTTCGAACAACCAATGAGATGTTGGATGAATTTGCCTTCTTGGGAGAGGAACTGGCACGCAAACTAGTTATTGAAAATCCCAATGCCTTGGCAGATATATTTGAACCTGTTGAGGTTGTTAAGGGGGACTTGTATACGCCTTTCATCGAAAAGGCTGAAGAAACAGTTGCCGAGTTGACCTATAAGAAGGCATTTGAGATTTATGGAAATCCGCTGCCAGATATCGTTGATTTGCGGATTGAAAAAGAATTAACTTCTATTCTGGGGAATGGATTTGCTGTGATTTATCTGGCATCGCAGATGCTGGTGCAACGTTCCAATGAACGGGGCTATTTGGTGGGTTCTCGTGGGTCTGTAGGATCTAGTTTTGTTGCGACCATGATTGGTATTACAGAGGTCAATCCTCTCTCTCCTCACTATGTCTGTGGTCAGTGTCAGTACAGTGAGTTTATCACCGATGGTTCTTACGGTTCAGGTTTTGATATGCCCAATAAGGACTGTCCAAACTGTGGTCATAAACTCAGCAAAAACGGACAGGATATTCCTTTCGAGACCTTCCTTGGTTTTGATGGGGATAAGGTTCCTGATATTGACTTGAACTTCTCGGGAGAAGACCAGCCTAGCGCCCACTTGGATGTGCGTGATATCTTTGGTGAGGAATATGCCTTCCGTGCAGGAACGGTTGGTACGGTGGCTGCCAAGACTGCCTATGGATTTGTCAAGGGTTACGAGCGAGATTATGGCAAGTTTTATCGTGATGCAGAAGTGGAACGTCTAGCCCAGGGAGCTGCTGGTGTCAAACGAACGACAGGACAACATCCGGGAGGAATTGTTGTTATTCCTAACTATATGGATGTTTACGACTTTACGCCTGTCCAGTATCCAGCAGATGACGTGACGGCTGAATGGCAGACCACTCACTTTAACTTCCATGATATCGACGAGAACGTCCTCAAACTTGATGTACTGGGACATGATGATCCGACCATGATTCGGAAACTTCAGGACTTGTCTGGGATTGATCCTAATGAAATTCCTATGGATGACGAAGGTGTAATGGCCCTCTTTTCTGGGACTGATGTGCTAGGTGTGACTCCTGAACAAATCGGAACTCCGACAGGCATGCTGGGGATTCCAGAGTTTGGAACCAACTTTGTCCGAGGCATGGTCGATGAAACCCATCCGACGACTTTTGCGGAGTTGCTTCAGCTGTCTGGTTTGTCCCACGGTACCGACGTTTGGCTGGGCAATGCCCAGGATTTGATCAAGCAAGGGATTGCGGACCTATCAACCGTTATTGGTTGTCGGGACGATATCATGGTTTACCTCATGCATGCTGGGCTCGAGCCTAAGATGGCCTTTACTATCATGGAACGGGTGCGTAAGGGTTTGTGGCTGAAGATTTCCGAAGAGGAGCGAAATGGCTATATCGAAGCCATGAAGGCCAATAAGGTTCCAGAGTGGTATATCGAGTCCTGTGGGAAAATCAAGTATATGTTCCCTAAAGCCCATGCGGCAGCCTACGTTATGATGGCCTTGCGTGTGGCCTACTTCAAGGTTCACCATCCCATTTATTATTACTGTGCTTACTTCTCCATCCGTGCTAAGGCTTTTGATATCAAGACCATGGGTGCGGGCTTAGATGCTATTAAGCGAAGAATGGAAGAAATCGCTGAAAAACGGAAGAACAATGAAGCTTCTAATGTGGAAATCGATCTCTATACAACTCTTGAGATTGTTAATGAAATGTGGGAGCGTGGTTTCAAGTTTGGAAAACTCGATCTCTATCGTAGTCAGGCGACAGAATTCCTCATTGATGGGGATACTCTCATCCCGCCATTTGTAGCAATGGATGGTCTGGGAGAGAACGTTGCCAAGCAGTTGGTACGAGCGCGTGAAGAGGGAGAATTTCTTTCTAAAACAGAATTACGCAAGCGTGGCGGACTTTCCTCAACCTTGGTTGAAAAGATGGATGAAATGGGCATTCTCGGCAATATGCCAGAGGATAACCAGTTGAGTTTGTTTGATGATTTGTTTTAAGAAGGTAGATTATCACCAATTTTACAATGTTTGATAATTAAAAAAATAACAGGACATTGGACAATCCTGTTATTTTTTAATTGTGAACATAAATATACAACGGCTAGATTACTAATCCTCTAAGACTATATCCTCTTCTTTTAGGTCTTCTATCAGCTTCTGCTTATAATGAGTCAGAGAGAGTGTATGTTGACCGACCCAAGATTTTTTAAATAAGTCCAATAATTCTTTGTTTTTAATGAGGTCTTCTGGTCCTATAACCTTTTCTATTAAATGATTATCTTCGCAGAATGATATTAGGGGATTATTATCTATTGTACGGTAGGATGTATAATTAATAGTATTGTCGAAAAAATAATAAATAAAACTCTGAAGTTTACCTGTTGGTTCGTAGAATCCTAATCTAAGAGATGAGTCTCTAGGGCTAGGAGAAATTTCAATTTTTACGGGAAAATTGAGAATGTAATATTCAAATAAGTCTTCTTCATCAGATTTAGATTCTTCAAATTTATCTAATAATGGAATCAATATGTTGCTATTGAAGCGTAGGGTATTCATATCCTCTAACATAAAAAATACTGAATCTGCACTAGTGCTAAATTTTCCTGATTCTATTAGAAGAAAGCTGTAGTCCTGCATTTTGCTATCCGTTTGTATATTTAGAAAATAAGCAACAAAATATTCTTGAAAAGAACGATGGGAAAACTTGTATCTGTTTCCTTCCTTGTATAGTACACATAGGCAGTTTTCTAAATCGTGGATAAAATTGCCTATATTGAGAACGTTTTTAATTCGAGGAGGAAATTTTTTAAAAATGTCTTCAATCTCTGGGAAGGTAAACTCTGTTTTTGCTTTTTGATATGTTAGAAAACAGAAGATTGCAAAACACTCTTTAAAAGTATCTGAACTTAAATTTGATAACATTTTTCGTCGATAACTTTTCGTAGCATCGTGCTTTGAGAACATGGTATCAAAGGCTTGATAGTAGAATAGGTGTAATTTTTGCGGGATTTCTGCATAGTCATTATAAGTGGAGAGCATAATATTTAGCAACAGAGGGTTTGAAGCAAAGGACTTATGTCTATTATATAAACCACTCTCTAAATCACGTATAAATTTATCTTTTAGTTCCTCATCTGGATATTCAATTTTAGTAATAAGACTTATAGCTTGTTCCTTAGTAAAAGGAACAGCTTTTAAAACTGTGAAACGTTGAAATTCAATGAATTCGGATTCGCTATAAGGTCTGGAAGAAAGGATATAATGGTTTTCAGGATATTTGTCACAAAAATCATTTAACTTCTTGAAAAATTCTTTTTGGTTTTCGCTATACAATTCATCATAGCCATCCAATAGGAATAAAAAGCATCCAGATTGAAGTGCATAATCTAAATATTCTTCTTGAAATGTATTGTGAAATTGATTTAGTTTTTTTAACAGTAATTTTTCAAGGTCTAAATGCTCCTCGTCGTTGAAATCTTTTAATTCAATAAAAATAGGAATATAGTCTTTTAATTCTAATTCACTTAGAAAAAGGTGTTTCATGAGGGTGGATTTACCAATTCCACCAGAACCTTCAATGATTAAAAATTTTGAGAGATTAGTTAGTATTTTTGTTGTAGTGGGCTTGATGATGTCTGAGCCTTTTTCTAAAAAAGGAACTTCAAAAAAATCATACAGTCTTTTGGGCTCGATTCCGTAGATAATCGTTTTGACTTTACTGTATTTTTCATAAGAATTTGTCAAATACGCTTGGAATGGAATTTCTAGATCAATTTTTACCTCATTGTAGAGCGTTTTAAATTTGTCAGTTGTTTTGGAAATAATAGGTGAAAGGTATTTATCCAGAATAGCACTAGTAACTTGTTTTGCAATTTCATTATTAAAATTTTCGTCCATTATCTTTTTGCTCCTGTGGATTTTTTAGTGTATATCTATAGAATATCACCTCGCCTTTTTTATGTCAATATAGCTATATATTTCGTTTTTAATTCTTGGATAGGTAGTTAAAAACAAGCTTCAGTAAGCTTGTTTTTTAAAATACCAATATATGTGATATACTAGTAAGGGAGGATATTTCATGAAACTAAGAATTTTTGCGGAAGATAGGCCAGCTGAGAAGGTGTTTGAGTATCAATTAGAACTTGCTGATCAGACAATTCTTCTATCAACAGCACTTTTGTCTGGTGCCATTGCTTTAGCAGGATTGTTTTCTGCCTTGAAAGAAAAATAAAAATAGAAAAGAGAAACAATATGGTTTTACCAAATTTTAAAGAAAATCTAGAAAAATATGCGAAATTGTTGGTTGCGAACGGAATCAACGTGCAACCTGGTCACACTTTGGCTCTCTCTATCGATGTGGAGCAACGTGAGTTGGCTCACTTAATCGTCAAAGAAGCTTATGCCTTGGGTGCGCATGAGGTGATCGTTCAGTGGACAGATGATGTCATTAACCGTGAGAAATTCCTCCATGCGCCAATGGAGCGTCTGGACAATGTTCCTGAATACAAGATTGCTGAGATGAACTATCTTTTGGAGAAAAAAGCTAGCCGTCTTGGGGTTCGTTCTTCTGACCCAGGTGCCTTGAACGGTGTGGATGCTGACAAGCTATCAGCTTCTGCTAAAGCTATGGGACTTGCCATGAAGCCAATGCGCATCGCAACTCAATCCAACAAGGTTAGCTGGACGGTAGCAGCCGCTGCTGGACTTGAATGGGCTAAGAAAGTCTTTCCACATGCTGCGAGTGACGAAGAAGCAGTCGATCTCCTTTGGGACCAAATCTTCAAAACTTGCCGTGTCTACGAAGAAGATCCTGTTAAGGCTTGGGAAGAGCATGCAGCTATCCTCAAGAGCAAAGCTGATATGCTCAATAAAGAGCAATTTTCAGCCCTTCACTACACAGCGCCAGGGACTGATTTGACACTTGGTTTGCCGAAGAACCACGTTTGGGAATCAGCTGGTGCTATCAATGCACAGGGCGAAGGATTCTTGCCAAATATGCCGACAGAGGAAGTCTTCACAGCGCCTGATTTCCGTCGCGCGGATGGTTATGTAACCTCTACAAAACCGCTTAGCTATAATGGAAATATCATCGAAGGAATTAAAGTAACCTTCAAGGATGGACAAATCGTGGATATTTCAGCTGAGAAGGGTGATCAGGTCATGAAAGACCTTGTCTTTGAAAATGCGGGTGCGCGTGCCTTGGGTGAATGTGCCTTGGTACCAGATCCAAGCCCAATTTCTCAGTCAGGCATTACCTTCTTTAACACCCTTTTCGATGAGAATGCTTCAAACCACTTGGCTATCGGTGCAGCCTATGCGACTAGTGTTGTTGGTGGAGCGGAGATGAGCGAAGAGGAGCTTGAAGCTGCGGGGCTTAACCGTTCAGATGTTCACGTGGACTTTATGATTGGGTCTAGTCAAATGGATATCGATGGTATCCGTGAGGATGGGACACGTGTACCACTCTTCCGTAACGGAGATTGGGCAAATTAAGGAGATAATATGTTAGGAAGTATGTTCGTTGGTCTCCTAGTGGGATTTTTAGCAGGTACTCTGACCAATCGTGGAGAACGCATGGGATGTTTTGGAAAAATGTTTCTAGGCTGGATTGGTGCCTTTATAGGCCACTTACTTTTTGGGACTTGGGGACCGATAATAGCAGGAACTGCCATTATTCCGGCAGTACTAGGTTCCATGATTGTCTTAGCGATTTTCTGGAGACGAGGAAGTTAATTTCTTAAATCTGATACTCAATGAAAATCAAAGAGCAAACTAGGAAACTAGCCGCAGGTTGCTCAAAGCACTGTTTTGAGGTTGCAGATAGAACTGACGAAGTCAGCTCAAAACACTGTTTTGAGGTTGTAGATAGAACTGACGAAGTCCGTGACATATATACGGCAAGGCGACGTTGACGCGGTTTGAAGAGATTTTTGAAGAGTATGAAACGAAAAGGAGGTTGGTCATTGTACCAGCCTCCTTTTGAGTATGATATAATAGTTCTATGAGATTAGATAAATTTTTAGTTGCCTGCGCTGTGGGAAGTCGGACTGAGGTCAAAAACTTGCTCAAGGCTGGGCGCGTGACGGTAAATGGTAAAAAAGAAAAATCAGCTAAATTGCAGATTGATGAAGAAGGAGATGAGATTCGCTTTGATGGGCAAGTGCTGGAGTATGAAGAGTTTGTCTACTACATGATGAACAAGCCCCAAGGGGTTATTTCAGCGACTGAGGATCCTAAGCACAGAACCGTTCTGGACTTGCTGGATGATATTGCTCGGAGCAAGGAAGTTTTCCCAGTAGGACGCTTGGATATCGATACGCATGGACTCTTGCTCCTGACCAATGATGGTCAGCTGGCTCATGCTCTTCTTTCGCCAAAGCGTCATGTGGATAAGACCTATCTGGCTCAGGTCAAGGGAATTATGGCCCAAGAAGATGTGGAGATATTTGCTGAGGGTATTCCTCTCAAAGACTTTACCTGTCAACCCGCTAGACTGGAGCTTGTGTCCATAGATACAGAAAAGAATCAAAGCCAAATCCGTGTGACCATTGCAGAAGGGAAGTTTCATCAGGTCAAGCGTATGGTGGCCTACTGTGGCAAGGAAGTAATAGACTTGCAACGTTTGACTATGGGAACTCTAGTATTGGATGAGAACTTGCAGCGAGGAGAATGGCGTCGCTTGACCAAGGAAGAATTAGAGGTTCTCCTTGCAAGTATTGCTTAGTTTGGTTTATTTTCGAAAAAGGTGAGGGACAATGTCCTTGCCTTTTATGTTTTTCAGTTGCTTCCTTTGTGAAAAGAGTTATAATAGACTGTAGAATAAAAGGAGGAATCTATGAACGCGATTCAAGAATCATTTACTGATAAATTATTTGCCAATTATGAAGCAAATGTCAAATACCAAGCGATTGAAAATGCAGCCAGCCACAATGGAATTTTTGCAGCCCTAGAACGTCGCCAAAGCCATGTAGACAATACACCTGTTTTCTCATTGGATTTGACTAAGGACAAGGTAACCAACCAGAAAGCGTCTGGTCGTTGCTGGATGTTTGCAGCTCTTAACACCTTCCGCCACAAACTCATTTCACAATATAAATTGGAAAATTTTGAGTTATCACAGGCCCACACCTTCTTCTGGGACAAGTATGAGAAATCAAACTGGTTCTTGGAGCAAGTCATTGCGACTGCAGACCAAGACTTGACCAGCCGTAAGGTTAAATTCCTACTCCAAACACCACAACAAGACGGAGGTCAGTGGGATATGGTGGTGTCTCTCTTTGAGAAATACGGTGTCGTTCCTAAGTCGGTTTACCCTGAATCTGTTTCATCTAGCAGTAGTCGTGAGCTAAATGCCATTCTCAACAAATTGCTTCGTCAAGATGCTCAAATCTTGCGTGACTTGCTCGCTTCTGGTGCAGACCAAGCGACTGTTCAAGCTAAGAAAGAAGACCTCTTGCAAGAAATCTTTAATTTTCTTGCTATGTCCCTAGGCCTTCCACCACGTAAATTTGACTTTGCTTATCGCGATAAGGATAACAACTACCAAAGCGAAAAGGGCATTACACCACAAGAGTTTTACAAGAAATATGTCAATCTTCCTCTAGAGGACTATGTTTCTGTTATCAATGCCCCAACTGCTGACAAGCCTTACGGCAAATCTTACACAGTTGAGATGTTGGGGAATGTGGTTGGTAGCCGTGCGGTTCGTTACATCAATGTACCGATGGAACGCTTGAAAGAATTAGCGATTGCCCAAATGCAAGCAGGTGAGACTGTTTGGTTTGGATCAGATGTCGGTCAACTCAGCAATCGTAAAGCTGGGATCCTTGCGACAGATGTTTATGACTTTGAATCAAGCATGGACATTAAACTCACTCAAGACAAGGCTGGACGTTTGGATTACAGTGAGAGCTTGATGACCCACGCCATGGTCTTGACAGGTGTGGATTTGGATGAAAATGGCAAGTCAACCAAGTGGAAGGTTGAAAACTCATGGGGAGACAAGGTTGGTACAGATGGTTACTTTGTTGCTTCAGATGCTTGGATGGACGAATACACTTATCAAATTGTTGTTCGTAAGGAATTACTAACAGCAGAAGAACTAGCTGCCTATGAAGCAGAACCAATCGTCCTTGCACCATGGGATCCAATGGGTGCCTTGGCCGAATAAAAGTATAGAAAAAAGGAATCAGATTTTAGAACCTGATTCCTTTTAAGTTGCTTGATTACATGATGTGAAGAACATGTGCCACAATACCCACTGCGAAGAGTGCAAGGATAATAGTGATTGGAGATACTTTTTTCTTAAGCAAGTACATGCAAAGGAGAGTAAGGAGTAGTCCTGATAGTCCAGGGATCAACATATCCAAGTTTTGTTGGAAAGTAGTAACTTTTTCAGGTGTTTGAGACAATCCTTGTCCTACTTGTGCGAATGCTTCTTGAATACCTTTAGATCCTTCTGGCAATTTATCCCAATGGATATAAGCCTTCTCATCTAGTTGAACTTTGGCAACATCGAAAGCAAATTTAATATTTACCCAACGTTGAACAAGGACAGCAAGAATGAACATACCAAGGATAGAAGCTCCTTTAGTGATGTCTTGAAGGATACCGCCAGACATATCTTTAGTGATTTCTGATCCAGCCTTGTATCCAATCTCTTGTGTATACCACAAGAATGACATACGAATCAAGTTCCAAAGAACGAAGAAGAGGATTGGACCTAAGATATTACCAGTAAGGGCAAGTGAAGCACCGAGTGATCCAAGGATTGGGCGTACTGTAAACCAGAATACTGGGTCACCGATACCAGCAAGAGGTCCCATCATACCGATTTTAACCCCTTGGATAGCAGCGTCATCAATTTCAACACCGTTAGCACGTTCTTCTTCAAGTGCAAGAGTAACCCCCATGATTGGAGCGGCTACGTATGGGTGAGTGTTGAAGAACTCAAGATGGCGTTCAAGAGCAGCGATTTGATCTTCTTTTTTAGTGTAGAGTTTTTTAAGAGCTGGAATTAATGAGTAAGCCCAACCCAAGTTTTGCATACGTTCATAGTTCCAAGAACCTTGTAAGAAAGTTGAACGCCACCAAACTTTTTTACGATCTGATTTAGTTAATTGAAGTTTTTCAGTCATGATGTTTTCAGTCCTTTCTTATCTTAGTAGTCTTCTAGGATATCGCCGATTGGGTCGTTAGAAGTTGCGGCTCCACCGCCACCGTTTCCACCAGTTTTAGAAAGGTGAAGGTAGATAAGAGCGATAGCAACACCGATAGCACCAAATCCGATTAGAGTAATATCTGACACGGCAGCAAGCACGAAACCGATAGCGAAGAATGGCCATACTTCACGAGTTGCCATCATGTTGATAACCATAGCGTAACCAACGGCAACAACCATACCACCACCGATAGCCATACCATCTTTAAGCCAATCAGGCATAGCATTTAGAATGCTTTGTACTGTTTCAGTTGGTACCATTAGAAGGAGTGCTGCAGGGACTGCAATACGAAGACCTTGAAGAAGAAGTGCGACAAAGTGAGCACGTTCAACTGCTTTGAAGTCACCTTTTTTAGCAGAAGCATCAGCAGTGTGAACCAATCCGACAGAGAGTGTACGGACAATCATAGTCAAGAATAGACCAGCAACTGCAAGAGGGATAGCAACCGCTTGGGCAACACCGATACCTGTCTTAGTAAAGTCGCCACCAAGAACCATGATAATGGCAGCAGCAACAGAAGCAAGAGCAGCGTCAGGAGCTACGGCAGCTCCGATGTTAGCCCAACCAAGGGCGATCATTTGAAGAGAACCACCAAGGATAATCCCTGCTTCAAGGTTACCAGTAACAAGACCGATAAGGGTACAAGCTACGATTGGTTGATGGAATTGGAACTGGTCGAGGATACCTTCAAGACCTGCTAGGAAGGCTACAACGACTACTAAAACCATAGAAATAATAGACATCTTTAAAATCCTTTCATAAAATCGATTATTGCACGTTCGCTTTGTTGATCAAGTCAAACAAATCTTTTTTCGTGTCGTTTGGTACTTTACGTACATCAAATTCAACACCAAGGTCACGCATTTTTTCAAATGTAGCAACGTCTTCTTTATCCATAGACAAAACGTTGTTAACCATTGTTTTACCAGTTGAGTGAGCCATTGATCCAACATTAAGAGTTTTGATTGGCACGCCACCTTCGATAGCACGAAGGGCATCTTGAGGTGTTTCAAACAAGATAAGGGCATGTGTTCCTCCGAAGCGAGGATCTTTTGCAACGTCGATTAGTTTTTGGATAGGAACAACATTTGCTTTCACTTTACCTGGAGCTGCTTGTTTAATCAATTCTTTACGTAATTCGTCTTTAGCTACGTTATCTGAAGCAACGATGATACGATCTGCTTTTGAATCTGGAGTCCAAGCAGTTGCAACTTGACCGTGAAGTAAACGAGTGTCTAGACGGGCAAGGTTGATTTTGAGTTTACCGTCTCCGATGACAGTTCCTTCTGGAATAGCAGCTTGGGCAACTGGAGCAGCTGCAGCGCTTGCTACTTCCTCAACTGGGTTTAGCTCTTCTGGAAGAGCTTTGATGCCATCTTTGGCTTCTTTAATGATATTAGCAGCGACTTTTTCTACACCTGCAGCAGCGTCCATGAGGCGCTCTGTGTAGGCTTGAATTAACATCGGTAAGTTAAGTCCTGTGATGATGGCAAACTTACGCTCAGGATTTTCTCCCATCACGCGGCTAGCTTGGTTAAATGGAGATCCACTCCAAAGGTCAGCCAAAACTAGAACCTCATCTTCTGCGTCAAATGCAGCAACAGCGTTATTAAACTTAGCGTATAGATCATCAGGACCTTCATTTGGCATAAAGGTTACAACTTGAACCTTTTCTTGTTCACCAAAGATCATAGATCCTGACTGATGAATACCCGCAGCAAATTCGCCGTGGCTCGCAATAATGATTCCGATACTCATTATTGTCATTCCTCCTTTTTTGTTTTAGTTTTCGTTTAAGAAAACTTTAAGACTAGATAAGTATAAACCGTTTTCATATAAAAAGCAACTATTTGATATAAAATATTCAAGAAAACATTTAAATAGTGTATTTAATGATATTGATATAATAAGGTTTCAAGAAGACATAGTAATTTTTGATATTAAAATTTAATATAAAAAAGTTGGAAGCGCATTCCAACTTTTAAAATAGGTTTTTATTAGATTAGTGGGTGAAGTCGAGTACCATACGTCCTTGGATTTGACCTTTTTCCATTTCGTCGAAAATGGCTACAGCATCTTCTACTGGACGTTTTTGAACAACTGGAACTACTAAACCTTCTGCACCGAATTGGAAGGCTTCTTCCAAGTCTTTACGAGTTCCAACAAGAGAACCGATGACTTGGATTCCATCTAGAACGGTTTTGACGATGCTGAGTTCCATCATTTCAGAAGGAAGACCAACAGCGACTACGCGACCACCAGCACGAACTGAGTCAACAGCCTGGTTGAAGGCAACTTTAGACACAGCAGTTACGACAGCTGAATGAGCTCCACCATCAGTTTTTTCCTTGATGAATCCAGGTACATCTTCAACTTCGAGTCCGTTAATAACAATGTCAGCACCTACTTCTTTTGCAAGGGCAAGTTTGTCATTGTTGATATCAACTGCGATGACATGAGCATTGAATACTTTTTTAGCATATTGAACAGCTAGGTTACCAAGTCCACCAGCACCGTAAAGGACAACCCATTGACCTGGTTCAACTTTGGCTTCTTTTATAGCTTTATAGGTTGTTACACCAGCACATGTGATAGAAGAAGCTTGGGCTGGATCAAGTCCGTCAGGAACTTTGACAGCATAGTCTGCAGTTACAATACATTGTTCAGCCATACCACCATCTACTGAGTAGCCAGCATTTTTTACTGTACGGCAAAGGGTTTCGCGACCAGTTGTACAGTATTCGCAAGTACCACATCCTTCAAAGAACCAAGCAACGCTGACGCGGTCGCCGACTTTAAGGTTTTTCACATCTGGTGCAATTTCTTTAACGATACCAACACCTTCGTGACCTAGAACACGTCCTGGTACCTGACCAAAGTCACCATGGGCAACGTGGAGGTCAGTGTGGCAAACACCGCAGTATTCAATTTCTACAAGTGCTTCCCCAGTTTCAAGTGGACGGAGTACTTTTTCTTCAACAGCAACACCAGTGCTTTCTGGATTTACAACAACAGCTTTCATAGCTATCCTCCTTGATATTGGCCGAGAACAGGGACAACGGGACTGGATTGATTTTGTGTCAACAGAGTCGAGTATGACGAGCTCTCTTGTATTTATATGTGAATTATATCACAAAAGAAAGCCTTTTCCAAGGTTTTGGAGGCGAAAAATAGAACAATCGATTAACTGGTTGATGAGACTGTGAAAAGAGCACAAAGACCAGCTTGCAAGCTGGTCAGAATGGACTATAAGAATAAATCTTGCAGGGTTTTGGCAACCCCGTCTTGGTCATTTGTCAAGGAAATTTGCTCATCTGCATAGGGGAGTAGCTCTGGGTTGGCATTTTTCATTGCATAACCTTTCCCAGCAAAAGCTAGCATTTCGGTATCATTGTGTTCATCTCCAAAGGCAATCAAATCCTTTTTGTCGCGGTTCATTACCTTGAGCAAGTAGTCCAAAGCAAAGGCCTTATTGACTCCTTTGGGTGTACACTCAAGGATATTGAGCGGACCTCCCCAGGTATTGATAGACAGTTGATGCTGGTAGAAGGCGTTCATTTCTTTTGCCAAGGCATATTTGTCACTGGCTCTAGTCTGCAACAGAATGCAGTTAGGATCCTTGGTTACCAACTCAGGCTGAAATTGATCTTCAGGCTGGAAAGCTTCTACGCCAAATAGTTTGGGATTGGCAATTTCTTCATTAGGATTTGTAATGTAGAATTTTTTACGGTATTCTCCAGCGATAAAATCGGCTTGAATGTCCTCTGAACGTCGAACCATGTCTAGCAGATATTTTTTGTCTACAGTCAAACACTTTTCAAAGTCCCAAATTTTGTCTGGCAAATGAGTGAGAGAGCCGTTAAAATTAATCATAGGAGTGTCTAAGCCTAATTCACAGTAGAAATCTTTTGACATACGGTAAGGGCGACCTGTCGTAATAATAACCTGATGGCCTTTTTCAGCAACTTTTTTAATAGTTTCTTTGGTAAAGTCAGAAATCTGACTGTCCGAGTTGAGAAGGGTTCCATCCAGGTCAACTGCAATAATTTTTTTCGTCATAGGGACCTTTCTAGTGTCTTTTCAGATAAGATGTCTACTATTATAACAAAAAGCAGGCGGAAAAGCAGATTCCAAACAAAAAATGAAATTGGATTAATTTCTTAAATAAATCAAACAAAGATATTGAAAAAGTGAATGATAAATGATATAATTCTATTATTGTTCGTAAAAATTAAAAGGAGATTAATAATGGACAAATTATTTAAACTAAAAGAGAACGGTACAGACGTTCGTACAGAGGTTCTCGCTGGTTTAACAACCTTCTTTGCAATGAGTTATATTCTCTTTGTAAACCCACAAATTCTTTCGCAAACAGGAATGCCTGCTCAAGGTGTCTTCCTAGCGACGATCATTGGTGCAGTAGCGGGTACCTTGATGATGGCCTTCTATGCTAACTTACCTTATGCCCAAGCGCCAGGTATGGGTCTTAACGCCTTCTTTACATTTACAGTCGTATTTGGACTCGGTTATTCTTGGCAAGAAGCCTTGGCTATGGTCTTCATCTGTGGGATTATCTCATTGATTATTACCTTGACAAATGTTCGTAAAATGATCATTGAATCGATTCCAAATGCTCTTCGCTCAGCTATTTCAGCTGGTATCGGTGTCTTCCTTGCCTACGTAGGAATTAAGAATGCTGGATTTTTGAAATTTACGATTGATCCAGGTAACTATACTGTTGTAGGAGAAGGGGCTGACAAAGCTAAAGCAACGATTGCAGCAAACTCTTCAGCAGTTCCAGGATTGGTTGACTTTAATAACCCAGCTGTTTTGGTGGCACTTGCAGGACTGGCCATTACAATCTTCTTTGTTATCAAAGGAATTAAAGGGGGAATTATCCTCTCTATCTTGACAACAACTGTTCTTGCTATCGCAGTTGGTTTGGTAGATTTGTCTAGTATCGATTTTGCTAATAACCATGTTGGTGCAGCCTTTGAAGACTTGAAGACAGTTTTTGGTGCAGCTCTTGGTTCAGAAGGTTTGGGAGCTTTGATTTCAGATACAGCTCGCTTGCCTGAAACTCTGATGGCTATTCTTGCCTTCTCATTGACAGATATTTTTGATACAATTGGTACCTTGATCGGTACAGGTGAAAAAGTTGGTATCGTAGCGACAAATGGTGAAAACCACCAATCAGCTAAGTTGGATAAGGCTCTTTACTCTGACTTGATTGGTACTTCAATTGGTGCCATCGCTGGTACTTCGAACGTAACGACTTATGTCGAGTCTGCTGCTGGTATCGGTGCAGGTGGACGTACTGGTTTGACAGCCTTGGTCGTGGCAATCTGTTTTGCGATCTCAAGCTTCTTTAGCCCACTTCTAGCGATTGTACCAACAGCCGCTACAGCTCCAATCTTGATTATCGTTGGGATTATGATGTTGGCTAGCTTGAAAAATATCCATTGGGATGATATGTCTGAAGCGGTTCCTGCTTTCTTCACATCTATCTTTATGGGATTCAGCTACTCTATCACTCAAGGGATTGCAGTTGGTTTCTTGACTTACACTTTGACTAAGCTTGTTAAAGGTCAAGCTAAAGATGTTCATGTCATGATTTGGATTTTGGATGCCTTGTTTATCCTTAACTACATCAGTATGGCCTTATAATAGGATAACCCAGGGGGATTTTCCCCCTTTTTGAATACAAAGGAGATGGGTGATGAAAGAGAAAAATATGTGGAAAGAATTATTGAATCGTGCAGGTTGGCTGTTAATCTTTTTGCTGGCGACAATTTTATATCAGATTCCTATAGGGGTTACTGCTATTTTAACTTTAAATGCAGTACCACTGTTGCAGTCAGGACTGATAGTTGCTGGTATTTCGATTGTAGTTTTGGCACTATTTATTTTTGGAGCTCGTAAAACGCAATTAGCAAGTTTTAATTTTTCTTTTTTTAGAGCGAAGGATTTGGCACGTTTGGGCTTGAGTTATTTAGTTATTATCGGGTCAAATATACTTGGTTCTATCTTGTTACAACTGTCAAATGAGACGACAACAAGTAACCAGTCTCAGATTAACGATATGGTTCAGAATAGTTCTCTGATTTCCAGTTTCTTCTTACTGGCCTTGCTTGCTCCGATTTGTGAGGAAATCTTGTGCCGTGGGATTATTCCTAAAAAGATTTTCCGAGGAAAAGAGAACTTGGGATTTGTAGTCGGTACGATTGTGTTTGCTTTATTGCATCAACCAAGTAATTTACCTTCTTTATTGATTTATGGAGGTATGTCGATCGTTCTGTCTTGGACGGCTTACAAGACCCAACGTTTGGAAATGTCTATCTTACTTCACATGATTGTGAATGGGGTTGCTTTCTGTTTGTTGGCTCTTGTGGTGATCATGAGTCGGACATTAGGGATTTCTGTTTAAGATTTTTGACAATTGCTTACTTGTTTCTACTGGGAGAAAGATGAATGTAATTGTGTCCATCTTTTTCTTTTTATGGTAAAATAGAGAAATAATATTGTGAAAAGCCTTGAGGGAGTGACCGATATGTCAACTAAAGCAAATCATGCAAAGACAGTTATTTGCGGAATTATCAATGTAACCCCAGATTCCTTTTCGGATGGTGGTCAATTTTTTGCTCCTGAGCAAGCACTCCAGCAGGCTCGTAAATTGATAGCAGAAGGAGCCAGTATGCTCGATATCGGCGGAGAATCAACTCGGCCTCGGCCGGGAAGTAGCTATGTTGAGATAGAAGAGGAAATCCAGCGTGTTGTTCCAGTGATTAAAGCGATTCGCAAGGAAAGTGATGTCCTCATCTCTATTGATACTTGGAAGAGTCAGGTAGCAGAAGCTGCATTGGCTGCTGGTGCTAATCTAGTTAATGATATCACTGGTCTCATGGGTGATGAAAAAATGGCCCATGTGGTAGCTGAAGCGAGAGCGAAAGTGGTCATTATGTTTAACCCAGTCATGGCTCGACCTCAGCATCCTAGCTCGCTCATATTCCCTCATTTTGGATTTAATCAAGCTTTTACAGAGGAAGAGCTAGCTGACTTCGAAAAATTGCCAATCGAAGAGTTGATGGAGACTTTCTTTGTACGAGCACTAGCGAGAGCAAATCAAGCTGGAATTGCACAAGAAAATATCCTGTTGGATCCAGGAATTGGCTTTGGTCTGACCAAGAAAGAAAATCTGCTTCTTTTACGGGATCTGGATAAACTACATCAGAAAGGATATCCAATCTTTCTCGGAGTGTCGCGCAAGCGGTTTGTCATCAATATTCTTGAAGAAAATGGTTTTGAAGTCAATCCTGAGACAGAACTTGGTTTCCGCAATAGGGACACGGCTTCGGCTCATGTAACCAGTATCGCTGCGAGACAGGGTGTGGAAGTGGTGCGCGTGCATGATGTAGCTAGTCACAAGATGGCGGTTGAAATTGCCTCCGCTATTCGTCTGGCTGATGAAGCGGAAGATTTAGATTTAAAACAATATAAATAAGATGAAAGAAATTGAAAACAATCAGTGGATTGCTAACTACCGGACGGACCAACCGCATTTTGGCTTGGAACGAATGGAGGAACTATTAGCTTTGCGTGGCAATCCCCATCTCAAACTCAAGGTCATCCATATCGGAGGGACCAATGGCAAGGGTTCGACCATTGCTTTTTTGAAAAAGATGCTAGAAAAGCTAGGGCTGAGAGTTGGCGTGTTTAGCTCGCCCTATCTCATTCATTATACAGACCAGATTAGCATCAATGGGGTATCTATCCCAGAGGTTAGACTAGAATCCCTCATGGCGGACTACCGGTCTTTGCTGGAGGGGGGAGCAGCCGCTAGTTTACAGGGCACAACCGAGTTTGAGATTATCACAGCCATAGCCTATGACTACTTTGCCTCAGAGCAAGTAGAAGTGGCTATCATGGAAGTCGGCATGGGTGGGCTTTTAGATAGTACCAATGTTTGCCAGCCCATTTTAACAGGAATTACGACCATTGGATTGGACCATGTAGCCCTACTTGGTGACACCTTGGAAGCCATAGCAGAGCAGAAAGCTGGTATTATCAAACAAGGTATTCCCTTGGTGACAGGTCGTATTGCTCCAGAAGCTTTGGCGGTGATTGACCGCATTGCGGAAGGGAAAGATGCGCCGATATTTGCCTACGGGACAGATTATCAGGTCCGCTATCAAAAGAGTATGGTTACAGGCGAAGTCTTTGACTATACAAGTGTTGTCAGACAAGGTCGCTTCCAAACTGGCCTGTTGGGTTTGCACCAGATAGAGAATGCTGGGATGGCCATAGCTTTACTTGATAATTTTTGTCAAGAAGATGGTCGAGAACTAGCAAGCAATCACTTGCTTGCTCAAGCCTTGGAAGAAACAAGTTGGCCAGGGCGTTTGGAAATCGTGTCAAGAGAACCCTTGATGATTTTGGATGGGGCCCACAATCCCCATGCTATCAAGGCTTTATTAGCAACTTTGCAAGAACGCTTTGCGGATTATCGTAAGGAAATCCTCTTTACTTGCATCAAAACCAAGGCCTTGGAGGATATGTTGGACTTGTTGGAGCAAATCCCAGATACCGAGCTTACTCTGACACATTTTGACGATAGTCGGGCGACTGATGAAAGCGTGCTGGAAGAGGCAGCTAAGTCTAGAAATCTCAGCTACCAAGGTTGGCAGGATTTTCTAGAGCAGAAATTGACAGATAAAAAAGAAGAGAAACAAACAGTTAGGATTGTCACGGGTTCCTTGTATTTCTTGAGCCAAGTGAGAGCCTATCTGATGGAGAGGAAGAATGAAAATGGATACACAAAAGATTGAAGCAGCTGTAAAAATGATTATCGAGGCTGTAGGAGAGGACGCTAACCGCGAGGGCTTGCAGGAAACACCTGCTCGTGTAGCCCGTATGTACCAAGAGATTTTTTCAGGTCTTGGTCAAACAGCGGAGGAACATTTATCAAAATCCTTTGAGATTATCGATGATAACATGGTGGTAGAAAAGGATATCTTTTTCCATACTATGTGTGAACACCACTTCTTGCCATTTTATGGTAGAGCGCATATTGCCTATATTCCAGATGGCCGTGTAGCAGGTTTGTCTAAGCTAGCCCGTACGGTTGAAGTTTATTCGAAAAAACCACAAATTCAAGAACGATTGAATATCGAAGTGGCCGATGCCTTGATAGACTATCTGGGTGCTAAAGGAGCATTTGTTGTCATTGAGGCAGAACATATGTGTATGAGTATGCGTGGTGTCAGAAAACCAGGCACTGCAACCTTGACGACAGTAGCTCGTGGTCTATTTGAAACAGATAAGGACCTTCGAGATCAGGCTTATCGTTTAATGGGACTATAAAAAGAATCCGCTTTGGGCGGATTTTTCTAGAAAGGAATCATTATGGATCAACTACAGATTAAGGATTTGGAAATTTTTGCCTATCATGGTCTTTTTCCTAGTGAGAAAGAATTGGGGCAGAAGTTTGTTATTTCCGCAATCCTATCCTATGATATGACCAAGGCGGCGACAGATTTGGATTTAACGGCTTCTGTCCATTATGGAGAACTGTGTCAGCAGTGGACGACTTGGTTTCAGGAAACAACTGAGGACTTGATTGAAACGGTAGCCTATAAACTGGTAGAACGTACCTTTGAGGCCTATTCTCTTGTCCAAGAAATAAAGCTGGAACTGAAAAAACCTTGGGCGCCAGTGCATTTGCCACTAGATACTTGCTCGGTAACCATTCATCGCTGCAAGCAACGAGCCTTTGTCGCCCTAGGAAGCAATATGGGAGATAAACAAGCAAACTTGAAACAAGCAATTGAGAACATGCGAAATCGAGGTATCCATATTCTCAAAGAGTCCAGTGTCTTGACGACGGAGCCTTGGGGTGGTGTGGAGCAAGATAGCTTTACCAATCAAGTGGTTGAGGTTGAAACCTGGTTGCCCGCCCCAGTTCTATTAGAGACCTTGTTAGCCATTGAGTCAGAGATGGGACGGGTGAGAGAGGTATATTGGGGGCCTCGTTTGATTGATTTGGACTTGCTCTTTGTGGAGGACCAGGTCATTTATACAGACGACCTTATTTTGCCTCATCCTTACATAGCGGAACGCCTTTTTGTTCTTGAGTCCTTACAGGAAATTGCGCCTCATTTTATCCATCCGACATTAAAGCAACCGATCCGCAACTTGTATAATGCTTTGAAAAAATAGAAAAAACTCTAGTTTTCAGTTACTTGCAACTGAAGGCTAGAGTTTTTATACTCTTCGAAAATCTCTTCAAACCACGTCAGCGTCGCCTTACCGTAGGTATGGTTACTGACTTCGTCAGTTTCATCTGCAACCTCAAAACGATGTTTTGAGCTGACTTCGTCAGTTCTATCCACAACCTCAAAACAGTGTTTTGAGCAACCTGCGGCTAGCTTCCTAGTTTGCTCTTTGATTTTCATTGAGCATTAAAATAGGTCATTTTCTTCTGGGAGGAGGATAGTCTCTCTACCATCCATGTCTAAAACCAAGACTCTGGGGGGATAAAGAGGGTCGAAAGGGTGGTTAAAGTCAAAATCAATGGCTGTAGGGAGATGTTGACTTGAAAAGTGGAAGGTAATTTTTCCTTGGTTATTGAGCAATTGAAACTCAAGTTCTTCTTCCAATTCAAAGACATTTTTTAAGAAGTGGTCGATGATATACCAAAAAGAGTCAATGACATCATCAGGCAAGCTGGTAACAATGCCAAAACTAGCCGACCGCATGTGGGTATTGGTAAAAGCCATATTTCTTCCCCCTTTCTTTTCCCTTATCATACAGCAAATAGGATTAAAAATCAAGAAAAGGTGATTTTTTCTTCATAA
This sequence comes from Streptococcus sp. NM, assembly GCF_003390135.1. Lineage (GTDB taxonomy): Bacteria > Bacillota > Bacilli > Lactobacillales > Streptococcaceae > Streptococcus. The sequence continues at coordinate 106,897 of NZ_QUOS01000003.1, read as the reverse complement.
ACATAGCTTCCTATGAAATTTTGGTAAATTCCCAAACTAAGTTCCACTGCTAATCCAAGTGGAAGTTAGTCTGATAAAAATTCTAAAAACCAGTGGAAATCCGTGTCAGGGTAAGTTCCACTGGTTTTAATCATGCTTGATTTCATCGCTTCTGTAGCCAAAATGAATCGAAAAAAGAGCGCACAAAATCCCCTCATCTGAAAGCGTTTCAGATTAAGTTCCGCTATGGTGGAAGTTAGTGTGAGACGTTTGAATGGGGTTGAAGATTAGTTTTTAGAACTTATGTTGGAGTAATGTAGACGACTGGCAGACGTCTTCTGCAGGTATTTTAGAAATGCCGAGAAGTTTAGGAATTTCTTCTCCATAGGTAAAGGCAAAGAGTTCATAGGCTGACTTTCCATTCAAAGCAGCACGTTTGACACTGTTGACATGCGAACAGACGAGATTAATATCCTCTTGAGTTAAATTGTCAAAAGAAGTTCCTTTAGGTAGAATGTCGCGAATCAGCGTGTGATTTTTCTCAATTCTCCCTTTCTGGTCAGAGCGATTAGGATCACAAAAGAAGAGTTTACTCTCTCCTCGAACATCCATTTCGATGTCATCGACCCTGGCAAACTCTTCACCATTATCAGTCAGGATGACAGGAAAGAGTTGAAAGAAATCTTTATCCGCTTGGTGAAGAGTGTTCTTGATATCATAGAGATGTTTGGTAACCTCAAGGGCGGTTTTATTATCCAGTAGTCTAGCGAAGATAAAGTTACAGAAAGAGAGATTGAAGGTGAGTAGGACTTTACCTCCCATCCTGCCCATAACGGTGTCCATTTCCAGCCAAGAATTCAGTTGCTTAAGAGCCAAATAATTTAGGAAATCCTCATAGGAACGTCCTTTTTTAGATTCTTTAGGAATGGAAGGTAGCTTACTTTTCCGTCTTTCTTTGAATTTAACGGCTCTGGCTAGGTCAATAGGAGCGATAGATAGGTATCCTTTTCGGATGTGTCGATAGACAGTTGAGGAGCTGACATCAAGATTGTGAGTTTTGAGGATATGATAGATGTGTTGTCCCTTTTTAACACCATCAGAAATGATTTTGTCCATGTCCCAGAAGGTCTTGGAATTGAGGGGAGTTCCTTCACGAGCTTCGACAAGAGTTTGTTCGTACTGCTTTTGAGCTTGTTTAGCGAGGTAGAAGATTTTTTTAAATCCACAATTTTGTCTTCTTTTAGGGCATCCATTACAGACAAAGGGAGCCTTATTGAGTAGAGGACAAGGAAGCTTATCGCATGTAGACTCTCGGACTTGTCTGTTTCGTTTGACTTCTTTGGAAACAGTGGTCGGGTCTTTTAGAATGGATTGTCCGATAGCTTTGAAGGTTTCACCTCGCTCTAAGCCTAATTGGATATCATTACGGTCTGAAAGGGTAAGGTGTTTATGTTTTGTCATAGTAGACCTCATTTCTAACTCAAATGTCTCACACTTAATTCCACCATAAAAATCCGTTTTAGACTAATTTCCACTTTGGTCAGGTGAGTGGAAGTTACTTTGAGAAGTTACCCCTATGAAATTTTTTCAAATAATCTTCAAAAAACGCTTGAAAGTGTTTACAAATAGTGATAAAATGGAATAAGTAGAACCATGAAAACGAAATTTTCATACCGTCTCTTTTTTTGGAGTCTCGTGAGGTATGATATAGAAAGGAAATGGAATGAATACAGACGATACAGTAACGATTTATGATGTCGCCCGTGAAGCAGGAGTTTCAATGGCGACAGTTAGCCGTGTAGTCAATGGCAATAAGAATGTAAAAGAGAATACTCGAAAAAAAGTGCTTGAGGTGATTGATCGTTTGGATTACCGTCCAAATGCAGTGGCGCGTGGTCTTGCAAGTAAAAAGACAACCACTGTCGGTGTCGTGATCCCAAATATTACCAATGGCTATTTCTCAACGCTTGCTAAAGGGATTGATGATATCGCTGAAATGTACAAGTATAATATCGTCCTTGCCAACAGTGATGAGGATGATGACAAGGAAGTTTCAGTTGTCAATACCCTGTTTTCTAAGCAAGTGGATGGTATCATTTTTATGGGCTACCACTTGACTGAAAAAATTCGTTCAGAGTTTTCTCGCTCTCGGACACCAGTTGTTCTTGCAGGAACTGTGGATGTAGAACATCAGCTTCCAAGTGTCAATATTGACTACAAACAAGCAACGATTGATGCAGTAACCTACCTTGCTAAAGAAAATGAGCGCATTGCTTTCGTTAGTGGTCCGTTAGTTGATGACATCAATGGTAAGGTTCGTTTGGTTGGCTACAAGGAAGCCTTGAAAAAAGCAGGTATTTCTTATAGCGAAGGATTGGTATTCGAGTCTAAATACACTTATGAAGACGGTTATGCATTGGCAGAACGCTTGATTTCATCAAACGCAACTGCAGCAGTTGTAACAGGTGATGAATTGGCAGCAGGTGTATTGAACGGCCTTGCCGATAAGGGTGTGTCAGTACCAGAAGAGTTTGAAATCATTACTAGTGATGATTCGCAGGTCTCTCGCTTTACCCGTCCAAACTTGACCACTATTGCCCAACCTCTTTATGACCTTGGTGCTATTAGTATGCGTATGTTGACCAAGATTATGCACAAGGAAGAGTTGGAAGAACGTGAAGTTCTCTTACCTCATGGTTTGACAGAACGTCGTTCAACACGAAAACGTAAATAGAAAAAATCAGGGAATCGTGAAGATTTCCTGATTTTGCTTTCTGGAGAAGAGACTTAGCCTTCCATATAGTCTTTCAAAGCCTGCCCTGTTAGTCCGGCATTGAGGGCAATGAGGAGTTTCAAGCGAGCTTTTTGGGCATTGAGTTCTTTAACAAAGAAGACACCAGATTTTTGCAACTGCACGCCCCCACCTTGGTAGGCATAAACAGGTTCCGCTATACCGTTAAAGCATCGTGATACCAGGGCGACTGGGATTCCTTTTTGCAGAAGGTTTTCTAATTTTTGAGCCGTTTCTTTGGGAATATTACCAGCTCCGAAGGCTTGGATAATCAAGCCGTCCAATTGTTCCAAATCCAGCATATCAATCAGCTCATCTGTCATACCTGCATAAGCCGAGATGATAGGGACTAAGCCTTGTATGTGATCAAGGTCAAAGCGAACACGAGGTTCAGCTGTTTTGAAGTAGAGGATTTCCCGCTTCGTAATCAGACCAAGTGGCCCATGTGTTGGGGTCTGGAAGGTGCCGACGTTGGTCGTATGCGTTTTGGTAACATACTTGGCAGCATGAATTTCATCGTTCATAACAACCAAAACCCCTTTGTCAGCAGCCCTGTCATCGCTAGCCACCCGTAAAGCACTCAGATAGTTATAAACACCGTCGCTGCCGAGTTCGTTAGAGCTACGCATGGCCCCTGTTAGAACGATAGGCATATGGGGAACTTCCATGGTATCAAGGAAATAGGCTGTTTCCTCTAAAGTATCGGTCCCGTGTGTGATTACCACTCCATCGTAGTTAGCAGCTTCCTCTTTAATTTTCTGGTAGAGGGCTAGCATATGCTTGGGTTTGATATGGGGGCTTGGCAGGTTAAAAAAGTCTAAGGCGTGGACTTGGATTCCTTCAAGTGGGTTGGACACATGGTTCATGGGATTATCTGAACTCGTCACAACAGCGCCAGAAGCATCGGCCTGCATGGAAATAGTTCCACCCGTATGTAAAACAAGGATTTTCTTAGGCATGATTTACTCACTCTTTCTGAAATGTGGTATAATCATTGTATCACAAAAGGGGAGATTGGGATAGGATGGAAGTCAAAGCTGTTTTTTTTGATATCGATGGAACCTTGGTCAACGATCACAAGAGTGTTTTGAAATCCACTAAGGACGCGATTAAGATTGTCAAAGAACAAGGGGTGCTTGTCGGTGTAGCGACAGGACGAGGACCTTTTTTTGTTAAGGAATTGATGGACGATTTGGATCTGGACTTTGCGGTAACCTACAATGGCCAGTATATCTTTACTAAAGACAGAGTCTTGTTCACGAGCCCAATTTCCAAGTTACATTTGCGCCAGTTAATCAGTTATGCTAAAAAAGAGGGCAAGGAGATTGCTCTAGGGACCAAGGATGCCATGTTGGGTTCCAAAATCATGTCTTTTGGTCTGGGTTCTTTTTCCCAACGAATCAGTCGCTTCGTTCCCTCAGTTTTAACTCGGACAGTGAGTCATTCCTTTAATCGTATGGTCAGCAAGGTTGTTCCCCAAAAGGAAGAAGACCTGCTTGATCTGATGAATCAGCCTATCTACCAAGTTTTGATGCTGATGACGCCAGAAGAATCTGAGAAGGCAGCAGCTGATTTTGAAGACTTGAAATTGACACGTAGCAATCCTTTTGCAGCGGATGTTATCAATCAAGGAAACTCTAAGTTGGAAGGCATACGCCGAGTCGGGAAAGAATATGGTTTTGATCTCAACCAAGTCATGGCCTTTGGTGATTCAGATAACGACCTTGAAATGCTTGCAGGTGTTGGTATGTCGGTCGCTATGGGAAATGGTAGTAGCAGTGTCAAGGAAGTTGCTAAGCACATTACCACTAGTAATCAGCAAGACGGAATCCACAAGGCCCTGGAACATTTTGGTGTTCTAGCTTCAGAAAAAGTCTTTGTCAGCCGTGACTATCATTTCAATAAGGTCAAGACCTTCCACCACATGATGGATGAACGAACCCAAGAAGAACCACGAGCTTGGGATTTAGAAGGTGCAACCCACAGGGCTGGCTTTAAAATAGAAGAATTGGTGGAATTTGTTAGAGCTGCCAGTCCTTCTGAAGAGGACTTTGGTCGAGCTCTATCGCAACTTCATCAAGCTCTTGATAAGGCGGCCGATAAAGTGGCTAAGAAGACGCCTGCTCAGCAAGATTTGATAGGTCAGGTAGATGCCCTGATCGACACGCTTTACTTTACCTACGGTAGTTTTGTCTTGATGGGGGTGGATCCAGAACGTATTTTTGATATTGTTCATCAGGCCAATATGGGGAAAATTTTTCCAGATGGCAAGGCTCATTTTGATCCAGTGACCCATAAAATCTTAAAACCAGATGATTGGGAAGAAAAATATGCTCCAGAACCTGCTATTAAAAAGGAACTGCAGCGCCAGCTCAAGGCTTATGAGTGTCATAAAGAGAGAAATAATACTCAATGAAAATCAAAGAGCAAATTAGGAAACTAGCCGCAGGCTGTACTTGAGTACGGCAAGGCGACGTTGACGTGGTTTGAAGAGATTTTCGAAGAGTATAAATAGTAAACAAAAAGGAGCGCTGAGCTCCTTTTCTTCGTGACTATAGGGTTTTTTCTTGTTCTCTCACAACCAGCAAATCAACCTTAGCATGGCGGAGGATGTATTCAGATGAAGAGCCGACCAAGAGGCGTTCAAAGGCGTTGAGACCAGTTGCGCCAACAAGGATGAGGTCCACTTCCTCAGCATCGGGAATAGTACGTGCCAAGAGGGTTTTTGGATTTCCCATTTCAATGACGATGTGAACATCTGCCACACCAGCATCTCTTGCACGTTTTTCGTACTCTTTCATCAGACTTTCAGCGTCGACTTGGAGTTCTTCGTAAACTTCAGCATCAAAGGTGGATACGCTTTGGAGAGCGCGTGTGTCAATGACATGTGCGATGGTGAGTTTAGCGTCGTTTCGTAGAGCAGAATGAACTCCCTTGACAAAAGCCAAGTCCGCTTCTTTAGAACCATCGATTGCGACCATGATATTTTGGTAACGTTGTGCCATAATGAAACCTCCTGAAATTTTCTTACTATAATTGTAAACCTTTTCACTATAGAAGTAAAGCAAAAAAGGTATTTTTTAAAAGAATATTAGCGCTTAAAATCTATATAAATATATGATAAAATAAAAGAAAGGATAGCAGGAAAGAAGTGAAGGGGGGAGAATGATGAAAAACGCTTTTCAAAAATCAAATTTCCTTTATTATGGAATCATCCTAGTTTCAGTCTTGCTAGAAGTTATCATGGTCTGGCAATTAGAGAGTCTGGTACCGCTTCTTTATCCAGGGTTTATAGGTTTTTTAGTCTTTCATGTACTCTACCATCTAATTTTATTCCTAGTTGCAAAACGAAGTGGGCGTTGGGATTACTTGATGATATGGGGACTTTTCCTCATGTTCAATCTTCTTTATGACTCCTTTTTAGGCTTGCTTTTTCTAGGTTTATCTTTTGGTATGTAATGTGACTTTCGCAAAATACCTGCTATCTCCCCTGTCTTGACCTCGCTTTTAGTGAGGCTTTTCTTCTATACGAAACTAGTAACACATTTCAGTAAACTTGTCGCATTTTCTTTCTAGTGGTATAATGTTACTATCCTGATGAATTGAGGAAACAAGATGAAAGAATATAACAAGTCTAGTAAGTTAGAGCATGTTGCTTATGATATCCGTGGTCCTGTTTTGGAAGAAGCCATGCGGATGCGAGCAAATGGAGAAAAGATTTTACGTCTGAATACAGGAAATCCAGCAGAATTTGGCTTTACAGCGCCAGACGAGGTCATTCATGACTTGATTATGAATGCGCGTGATAGTGAGGGTTATTCTGACTCCAAAGGGATTTTCTCAGCCCGTAAGGCTATCATGCAGTATTGCCAATTGAAAAAATTTCCAAACGTAGATATTGATGATATCTACCTTGGAAATGGTGTCAGTGAGTTGATTGTCATGTCCATGCAGGGGCTTTTGGACAATGGGGATGAGGTCTTAGTCCCAATGCCAGACTATCCTCTCTGGACAGCGGCTGTCAGTCTAGCTGGAGGAAATGCCGTTCACTATATCTGTGATGAAGCTGCCGAATGGTATCCAGATATTGACGATATCAAGTCAAAAATCACTTCCAATACCAAGGCAATCGTCCTTATCAATCCAAATAACCCAACTGGAGCTCTTTATCCTAAGGAACTCTTGCTGGAGATTATTGAGATTGCCCGTCAAAATGATTTGATTATCTTTGCGGATGAAATTTACGACCGCATGGTCATGGATGGTCATGTGCATACGCCTGTCGCTAGCTTGGCACCAGATGTTTTCTGTGTCAGCATGAATGGTCTATCAAAATCTCACCGTATCGCTGGTTTCCGTGTAGGTTGGATGGTCTTGTCTGGACCTAAGACTCATGTCAAGGGCTATATCGAAGGGCTCAATATGCTGTCCAATATGCGCCTTTGCTCTAACGTTTTAGCTCAACAAGTCGTGCAAACTTCCTTGGGTGGTCACCAATCAGTCGATGAATTGCTCCTTCCAGGTGGTAGGATTTATGAACAAAGAAACTTCATCTACAATGCTATTCAAGAGATTCCAGGTTTGTCTGCGGTTAAACCCAAGGCTGGGCTCTATATCTTCCCTAAAATCGACCGCAATATGTACCGTATCGATGATGATGAGCAATTTGTCCTTGATTTCTTGAAGCAGGAAAAGGTTCTCTTGGTTCATGGTCGAGGCTTTAACTGGCAGGAACCAGACCACTTCCGTATTGTTTACCTTCCTCGTGTTGATGAACTAGCCCAAATCCAAGAAAAGATGACTCGTTTCTTGAAACAGTATCGTAGATAGGGCTTACATTCGAAAAAGCTGGAAACATTTGCCTTGAGCTATTGACAAAAGTAAAAGAATCAGATAGAATAGTAAAGTATGTTTAGTAACTGATCACTTTATAGCCGGCTAAACGAATACAAAATCTATGAGGAGGTATTCATCGTGAAACGTACTTATCAACCAAGTAAACTTCGTCGTGCGCGCAAACACGGATTCCGTAACCGTATGTCAACTAAAAACGGTCGTCGCGTATTGGCAGCTCGTCGTCGTAAAGGACGCAAAGTTTTGGCTGCATAATCCAAACGAACTATATCAAAAATCAGTAGGAACTCGAGTCTACTGATTTTTATTTTTGTAAAAAAGTACAAAAGGCTTTATATTTTTGCCTAAATGGTGTATAATATTTCACATACTGTAAAAAATGGAGAATAATCATGAAGAAATCAAAAGTTATGCTTTTTGGAGCTATGGCTTTGACAGCAGCTCTAGCTTTAGCAGCGTGTGGATCATCTCAATCAAGTAATGCAGACAAGACTTACTCTTATATCTTTGTCAATAACCCAGATACTTTGGATTATATTACTTCTACCCGAGACTCTACATCTAGTATCACAACCAACTTGATTGATGGTTTGTTGGAAAACGACCAGTATGGCAATCTCATTCCCTCTATGGCTGAGTCATGGACGGTGTCAAAAGATGGTTTGACCTACACTTATAAAATCCGTCAGGGGGCTAAATGGTACACTTCTGAAGGAGAAGAGTATGCAGATGTAACGGCTCATGACTTTGTGACAGGTCTCAAGTATGCGGCTGATAAAAAGGCTGAAAACTTGTACTTGGTACAAGACTCTATCAAGGGTCTAGCAGATTATGTTGAAGGGAAATCATCTGATTTTGGTACTGTTGGTGTTAAGGCAGTGGATGATTACACTCTACAATATACTCTCAACCAACCTGAAACTTATTGGAACTCTAAAACAACAGCAAGTATCCTTAGTCCTGTAAATGAAGCTTTCTTGAAGTCTCAGGGAGATGACTTTGGAAGTGTGACACCATCAAGTATCTTGTCAAATGGTCCTTACTTATTTAAATCATTCACATCCAAATCTTTGATTGAATTTGATAAAAATCCTAATTACTGGGACAAGGACAATGTTAAAATCGAGAAAGTGAAGCTCTCTTTCTTTGACGGTTCTGACCAAGACAGCATTGCTAGAGGTTTCTTGGATGGTAACTATACTGATGGCCGTATCTTCCCAACAAGTTCAGTATTTGCTGAACTCAAGAAGGGCAATGAGGATAAGATTACCTACACACCACAAAACTCAGTGACTTTCTATTATCTTTTCAACGTTAATCGTCAAAGCTACAAGCAGACGATGAAACAGTCTGATAAGGAAAAGACAGATTCACGCGCAGCTATGCAAAATAAAGATTTCCGTCAGGCTATCAACTTTGCCTTTGACCGTCATGCCTATGCAGCGCAGACAAATGGTGAAGATGGAGCAGACCGTATCTTGCGTAATACGGTTACACCAAGTGACTTTGTCCAAGTTGGTGATAAGAACTTCGGTGATGTTGTTAATGAGAAAATTGTCAACTATGGTAAAGATTGGGCAAATATCAATCTAAACGATGGTAAGCAAGCCTTCTTGAATCCTGAAAAAGCCAAAGAGAAGTTTGCCAAGGCCAAAGAAAGTCTGCAAGCACAGGGAGTAACCTTCCCAATTCATTTGGATATGCCAGTTGACCAGACTGCTAAATTAGATGTGCAACAGGCCGGCTCTTTCAAACAAACAGTGGAAGAAACCCTTGGTAAGGAGAATGTGGTCATCGATGTTATCCAACTTTCTCCAGATGAAAAAGACCAAGCAACCTACTTTGCAGATACAGCAGAACAAAAAGACTACGATATCGACATCTCAGGATGGGGTGGAGACTACTCAGATCCTAAGACTTACCTAGCGATTCTAGACCCAGAGACAGGTTCTCAGTTGAAAAACATGGGCTTGTCTGAAGGAAAAGACAAGGAAGTTAAGGATAAGATTGGTCTTGCTGACTACAAGAAACTCTTGGATCAGGCAGACGCTGAAATCACAGATACTAATGCTCGCTATGAAAAATATGCTGAAGCCCAAGCTTGGTTGACAGATAGTGCCCTCTTCCTACCAGTTCAAAGTGGGGGAGCCAACCCAATCTTCCGTAAGACTGTACCGTTTACAGGTCCATTCTCATTCGTTGGTCATAAGGGAAATGCAGACAACTACAAATATGTTGAATTACAAAAAGAGCCAGTAACTGCTAAACAGTACCAGGAACTCTATGAAAAATGGCTGAAAGAAAAATCTGAGTCAAATAAAAAAGCTCAGGAAGATTTAGCTAACCACATTCAATAGTATTCCTAGTCATGCTTTTCAGTTAATACTCTTCGAAAATCTCTTCAAACCACGTCAGCGTTGCCTTACCGTATATATATGTTACTGACTTCGTCAGTTCTATCTACAACCTCAAAACAGTGTTTTGAGCTGACTTCGTCAGTTTCATCTACGACCTCAAAGCAGTGCTTTGAGCAGCCTGCAGCTAGCTTCCTAGTTTGCTCTTTGATTTTCATTGAGTATAAGTATAGTGGCTGAATTCAGAAAAGGCCCTACCAGACGCTTCTTGCTTCTGGTAGGGCCTTTTCTTTATTCTTTTAAGTGATAAGAGTAGCTAGCGACAACGACGTCTTGGTGCCAACGAAGGGCGTATTTGAGTTTGAGACTCATCTGATTGTGCAGGATATTTTGCCAAGGTTTATTAGGGATAAACTGGGGTACCAGAACAGTGACTGTATAGTTCTTTTTCTGGGCATCCTCGGAGATCCGTTTGACATACTTGACAGTAGGCGTGATGATGTCGCGGTAGCTGGTCTTGATGTTCTTCAGAGTAATGGTTGGGAAGTAATCGGCAAATTCTTGGAGAATTTCTTGGTCTTTCTCTGTTGTTTCCTTAGTAGAAATGTGCATGGCTAGGACTTCATCTCCGATACTTTGGGCATAGTTAATGGCTCCAACGCTGACGCGGGTGACATTTCCTACTAGGACGAGAACTAGATTTCCATTGTAGGTACGTTTTTCGATGCCTTCATAGAGACGCAGTTGTTGGGCTACTTTTTGATAATGACTGTGAATCGCCAAGAAGAGTAAGGTGAGTACGAGAATAATCGGGAAGAAAGGCCAGATATCACTGAGACGGAAAAAGAGCAGGATTAGCACGATAGCGTAGCAAATGATAGCTCCAAGGATATTGGCAAGGGCAGGTTTTAAGAAATTTGCCCCTTTTTCTTTTTTCCAATGGAGAATCATCCCAGTCTGAGAAAGGGCAAAGGGAACGAAGACCCCGATAGTATAAAGGGGAATCAAACGTTCGGTATTGCCATTAAAAATGAGAAGAAGAATCATAGCTCCAAATGCCAGAGTTAAAATTCCATTAGAGTAGCCTAGGCGGTCTCCTTTTTCCATAAAGAGATGGGGCATGTATTTGTTTTTAGCCATATTGTAAGCTAGCATAGGGAAGGCTGAAAAGCCAGTATTTGCAGCTACGGCTAAAATCAAGGCTGTGGAGAATTGGAAGATATAATAGCCAAGGTGACCTAAGAAGGAATTACCAAGGATGCCTTGAGCCATCTGTGAAAGAATAGTTTCTCCGTGTTGAGGCAGAATCCCCATCCAGTAGTTTAGGAAGGTAATGCCTGCAAAAAGAAAACCTAAAATCAGTGACATAATGGTCAAGGTTTGAGCGGCATTCTTTTCTTTTGGAGCCTTGAAAAAGGGAACGGCATTTGAAATAGCTTCAACCCCTGTCAGAGAGGCAGAGCCGCTGGTAAAGGCTCTTAGAATGAGAACTATAGACAGGCTCGGAACAGTATGCCCAATAGGTGAAGTTGCCTGATAGCTGAGAGACCCTGTCATTAGTTGAAAGATTCCATAGAGCAAGAGAAAGACAGTACTGATGATAAAGAGATAGACAGGAATCATCAGTGAACTGGCAGATTCTTTCAACCCTCGTAAGTTCAAGAGCATGAGCAAGCAAACCAGAAAAATGGAGATGTGGAGGTTGTAAGGGTGGAGGGCAGGGAGAGCTGCTGTGATAGCGTCAGCTCCAGATGAAACAGATACCGCTACGGTTAGCATATAGTCAACCAGAAGACTACCTCCAGCAATCAAGCCAAGTTGGGGAGATAGATTTTCTCGAGTAACCATATATGCCCCTCCCCCTTGAGGATAGGCATGGATGATTTGACGGTAGGAAACGGTCAGGCTAGCTAGAAGCAGGAGGACAAAGAGGCCGATAGGAAGGCTCCACCATATAGCTAGAGGAGAGAGACTAGCCAAGACGAGGACTACTTGCTCAGGTCCATAGGCGATGGAGGACAGAGCGTCGCTTGACAACATGGCTAGTGCCTGCATTTTTCCCAGTAGTCCCCCTTCGCCTTCGGTTAAGGATTTAAGAGGACGACCGATAAAGGTCTGTTTTAATTTTGTAAACATAGTTGTTTCCTTTGTTGAAAAATTCAATAAGTGTTATTATACTGCTTTGGAAAAAGAGCGTCAAGAGATGATAATGGGTTTTAGAATATTTTTTACAGATGAGGAGATAGGGCGGTTTTTTGGTATAATAGAAGATAGAAAACGAGGTTAGAAGAGATGATTTTTGATACACATACACACTTGAATGTAGAAGAATTTGCAGGTCGTGAGGCAGAAGAAATTGCCTTTGCTGCTGAGATGGGTGTGATACAGATGAATATTGTTGGTTTTGATAAAACGACGATTGAGCGTGCCTTGGAGTTGGTAGATGAGTATGACCAGCTCTATGCGACAATCGGTTGGCATCCGACAGAAGCTGGGACTTACACAGAGGAGATTGAAGCCTACCTGCTTGATAAACTCAAGCATCCCAAGGTTGTTGCTTTAGGTGAAATTGGTTTGGATTATCATTGGATGACAGCGCCAAAAGAGGTGCAGGAGCAGGTTTTTCGCCGTCAGATTCAATTATCTAAGGACTTGGATTTGCCTTTTGTTGTCCATACCCGTGATGCGCTGGAAGATACCTATGAGATTATCAAAAGTGAGGGCGTTGGTCCTCGTGGTGGGATTATGCACTCATTTTCAGGGACGCTTGAGTGGGCAGAGAAGTTTGTGGACCTTGGTATGACTATTTCCTTCTCAGGAGTGGTGACTTTCAAGAAGGCAACTGATATCCAAGAGGCTGCTAGAGAACTTCCTTTGGACAAGATTTTGGTGGAAACAGATGCGCCCTACCTAGCTCCTGTTCCTAAACGGGGTCGCGAAAACAAAACAGCTTACACCCGTTATGTGGTGGACTTTATAGCGGATTTACGTGGGATGACGACAGAAGAGCTGGCGGCAGCAACGACTGCAAATGCAGAACGAATTTTTGGATTGGACAGCAAGTAATGAAAGAAAAAATTTCCCAAGTTATCGTGGTCGAAGGGCGCGATGATACGGCCAATCTCAAACGCTATTTCGATGTAGAGACCTATGAGACACGAGGTTCTGCCATCAATGAGCAGGATCTAGAGCGTATTCAGCGTCTACATGAGCTTCATGGAGTCATTGTCTTTACAGACCCAGATTTTAATGGGGAGCGGATTCGCCGCATGATTATGACGGCCATCCCAACAGTTCAGCATGCCTTCCTCAAACGAGATGAAGCTGTTCCCAAGTCCAAAACCAAGGGACGTTCTCTGGGAATTGAGCATGCTAGCTATGAAGACCTGAAAACGGCTCTAGCTCAGGTTACAGAACAATTTGAACATGAGAGTCAGTTTGACATCAGTCGTAGCGACTTGATTCGCCTTGGTTTTCTAGCGGGAGCAGACAGCCGTAAGCGCAGAGAATATCTAGGAGAGGCTCTCCGAATCGGCTATTCCAACGGCAAGCAACTTCTCAAGCGCCTAGAACTATTTGGAGTAACCTTGGCAGAAGTGGAAGAAGCTATGAAACGTTATGAGTATAGCTAAGCAGACCCCAAATGTAAGGGGAATGTGTTACAATAGAAGTAAGTAGATTTATGTCAGGGGATTCACTTTGATAATATTTAAATAGATGTTTACAAGGAAAGAGTGAAATGAAAATACGAGTTGATAGAGATTCTGTCTGTATGGGTGATGATGTATTACCTCATGAGCTAGAATTTGAAGTTCCAGAAGACATGACGGTGAAAGATTTTTTTGATTTTCTAGAAATGGAGCGTTACCTACCTTCTGTCCAAGGGAATAATGTTGCATGGGAACTTCGTAATCGAAACGGGGAACATGGAGTTTATTTCACCAAAACACGAGAAATTATTCATCCAGATGCACTCCTAAAAGAGATGATGGAAGGATTTGATGGAACACCTTTATTTGTTTTGCTCTATCATGCTACTCCAGAAGCTTACTATATTAGAAAAGAGAATAAATGAGAATTGCAGATTATAGCGTGACCAAGGCAGTGCTGGAGCGTCACGGTTTTACCTTTAAAAAGTCCTTCGGGCAAAATTTCTTGACGGATACCAATATCCTTCAAAAGATCGTGGATACGGCTGAGATTGATGACCAGGTCAATGTCATCGAAATCGGGCCAGGTATTGGTGCCTTGACCGAGTTTCTGGCTGAGCGTGCAGCTCAAGTCATGGCCTTTGAGATTGACCACCGTTTGGTGCCAATTTTGGCAGATACCCTGCGTGATTTTGACAATGTGACCGTGGTCAACGAGGATATTCTCAAGGTTGACTTGGCGCAACATATCCAGAATTTTAAAAATCCTGACCTGCCAATCAAGGTAGTGGCTAATCTGCCTTACTACATCACGACACCTATTCTCATGCACTTGATAGAGAGTGGGATTCCTTTTAGTGAGTTTGTGGTCATGATGCAAAAAGAAGTTGCGGATCGTATCTCGGCTCAACCAAATACCAAGGCATATGGCAGTTTGTCAATCGCTGTCCAATACTATATGACAGCCAAGGTTGCCTTTATCGTGCCTCGTACGGTCTTTGTGCCAGCGCCAAATGTGGACTCAGCCATCTTGAAAATGGTGCGCCGTCCAGAACCAGCTGTAGCAGTGGAAGACGAGAACCTCTTCTTTAAGGTTTCCAAGGCAAGTTTCACCCATCGCCGTAAAACCTTGTGGAACAATTTGACAGGTTACTTTGGCAAGACTGAGGAGGTCAAGGACAAGCTGACCAAGGCTTTGGACCAAGCAGGCTTGTCACCAAGTGTGCGTGGGGAAGCTCTCAGCTTGGCAGAATTTGCCAGCCTAGCAGATGCACTTAAAGGGCAAGGACTCTAAGATGCAGGGACAAATTATTAAAGCCTTGGCAGGCTTCTACTATGTAGAGAGTGATAGCCAGGTCTATCAAACACGCGCGCGTGGGAATTTCCGTAAAAAAGGCCATACACCCTATGTTGGGGACTGGGTCGATTTTTCTGCCGAGGAAAATTCAGAAGGTTATATCCTCAAAATTCACGAACGGAAAAACAGTCTGGTCCGTCCGCCTATTGTCAATATTGACCAAGCTGTAGTAATCATGTCCGTCAAGGAACCTGAATTTAACAACAATTTGCTGGATCGTTTCTTGGTTCTATTAGAGCACAAGGGCATCCATCCCATCGTCTATATTTCCAAGATGGATTTGTTGGAAGATAGGGGAGAACTGGATTTTTATGAACAGACTTATGCTGATATCGGCTATGACTTTGTGACCAGTAAAGAGGAACTCCTGCCCTTGTTAACAGGCAAAGTGACGGTCTTTATGGGGCAGACGGGTGTTGGGAAGTCAACGCTTCTCAATAAAATAGCACCAGACCTCAATCTTGAAACAGGAGAAATCTCAGACAGTCTGGGTCGCGGGCGCCATACCACTCGAGCTGTTAGTTTTTACAACCTCAATGGGGGTAAAATCGCAGATACACCGGGATTTTCATCTTTGGACTATGAAGTATCAACGGCGGAAGACCTCAATCAGGCCTTTCCAGAAATCGCTAGTGTCAGCCGAGATTGTAAATTCCGCACTTGTACTCATACCCATGAGCCAGCTTGCGCCGTCAAGCCAGCTGTAGAAGAGGGCGCTATCGCGTCCTTCCGTTTTGACAACTACCTACAATTCCTCAGTGAGATTGAAAATCGCAGAGAAACTTATAAAAAAGTCAGCAAAAAAATTACAAAATAAGGAGAAACCTATGTCTCAATACAAGATTGCTCCGTCAATTCTGGCAGCAGATTATGCCAACTTTGAACGTGAAATCAAGCGTCTAGAAGCAACTGGTGCAGAATATGCCCATATCGATATCATGGATGGTCATTTTGTACCGCAAATCAGTTTTGGTGCAGGTGTGGTCGAAGCTCTTCGCCCTCATAGTAAGATGGTTTTCGATTGCCACTTGATGGTGTCAAACCCTGAGCATCATTTAGAAGACTTTGCGCGTGCAGGTGCGGATATCATCAGCATCCATGTGGAAGCAACGCCCCATATTCATGGTGCCCTCCAAAAAATTCGTTCACTCGGAGTTAAGCCTTCAGTTGTTATCAATCCTGGTACGCCTGTTGAGGCGATTAAGCACGTCCTTCATCTAGTTGACCAAGTTTTAGTCATGACAGTTAACCCAGGCTTTGGTGGGCAAGCCTTTCTACCAGAGACCATGGATAAGGTCCGAGAGTTGGTTGCTCTTCGTGATGAAAAAGGCTTGAATTTTGAAATTGAAGTGGATGGCGGGATTGATGACCAAACTATTGCTCAAGCCAAAGAAGCTGGTGCAACTGTTTTTGTAGCAGGTTCCTATGTCTTTAAGGGAGATGTCAATGAGCGAGTACAAACTCTCAGAAAACAACTGGACTAGGGTTGCCGTTTTTGCGGGCGGAGACCGCGGCCATTATCGGACAGATTTTGATGCTTTTGTCGGTGTGGATCGAGGCTCGCTCTGGGTCTTGGAAGAAAACCTTCTTCTTGCTCTAGCGGTTGGAGATTTTGATTCTGTGACCGAAGAAGAACGACAGGTGATTCAAAAATGTGCCCAACATTTTGTCCAAGCGCGACCAGAAAAAGATGATACAGATCTGGAATTGGCTCTCTTGACCATCTTTGAGAAAAATCCTCAGGCTCAGGTCACTATTTTCGGTGCTCTTGGTGGTCGTATTGACCATATGTTGGCCAATGTCTTTTTACCTAGCAATCCCAAGTTGGCTCCCTATATGCGTCAGATAGCAATTGAGGATGGGCAAAACTTGATTACTTATTGTCCAGAAGGGACCAGTCAGCTACATCCCCGTTCAGACTACGACTATCTAGCCTTTATGCCAGTTCGAGATAGCCAGCTGACCATTCTTGGTGCCAAGTATGAGTTGACAGAGGAAAATTTTTTCTTTAAAAAAGTGTACGCTTCTAACGAATATATAGATAGGGAAGTGTCGGTGACTTGCCCAGATGGCTATGTAGTCGTGCTGAATAGCAAGGACAGGAGGTAGGATGGAAAGTTTACTTGTTCTATTATTGATTGCCAACCTAGCTGGCCTCTTTCTCATTTGGCAGAGGCAGGATAAGCAAGACAAACACGTAAGCAAGAGCTTGGAGGACCAGGCAGATCATTTGTCAGACCAGTTGGATTACCGCTTTGAACAAGCCAGACAAGCCAGCCAGTTAGATCAAAAAGATTTGGAAGTGGCTGTCAGCGACCGTTTGCAAGAAGTTCGAATGGAATTGCACCAAGGCTTAACTCAAGTTCGTCAAGAAATGACAGATAATCTCCTCCAAACCAGAGACAAGACTGACCAACGTCTCCAAGCCTTGCAGGAATCAAATGAGCAACGCTTGGAACAAATGCGTCAAACAGTCGAGGAAAAACTAGAAAAGACCTTGCAGACGCGCTTGCAGGCTTCCTTTGAGACAGTTTCCAAACAACTAGAGTCGGTCAATCGTGGTCTTGGAGAAATGCAGACAGTTGCCCGTGATGTCGGAGCCCTCAACAAGGTTCTCTCTGGAACCAAGACGAGAGGGATTCTGGGAGAATTGCAATTGGGGCAAATTATTGAGGACATCATGACACCTGCACAGTACGAACGAGAATACGCAACGGTTGAAAACTCCAGTGAACGAGTGGAGTATGCCATTAAGTTACCCGGACAAGGAGACCAAGAATACGTCTATCTACCAATTGACTCCAAGTTTCCATTGGCTGATTATTACCGCTTGGAAGAAGCCTATGAAGCAGGTAACAAGGATGAAATCGAACGGTGTCGTAAGTCGCTCTTAGCAAGCGTCAAGCGCTTTGCCAAGGATATCAGGAGCAAGTACATAGCACCGCCTCGGACGACTAATTTTGGAGTTTTGTTTGTTCCGACAGAAGGTCTCTACTCAGAAATCGTCCGCAATCCTGTCTTCTTTGATGATTTGAGACGGGAGGAGCAGATTATTGTCGCAGGTCCAAGTACCCTGTCAGCTCTCCTCAATTCCCTATCAGTTGGTTTCAAAACTCTCAATATCCAAAAGAGTGCCGATCATATCAGCAAAACGCTTTCCAGCGTCAAGACCGAGTTTGGCAAGTTTGGTGGCATTCTGGTTAAGGCACAAAAACACCTCCAACATGCCTCTGGCAATATTGATGAATTATTAAACCGTCGTACCACAGCTATCGAGCGGACGCTCCGTCACATTGAGTTGTCAGAAGGTGAGCCTGCGCTTGATCTACTCCATTTCCAAGAAAATGAGGAAGAATATGAAGATTAGTCACATGAAAAAAGATGAGCTATTTGAAGGCTTTTACCTAATCAAGTCAGCTGACCTGAGGCAAACTCGAGCTGGGAAAAACTACCTAGCCTTTACCTTCCAAGATGATAGCGGCGAGATTGAAGGGAAACTCTGGGATGCCCAACCTCATAACGTTGAGGCCTTTACCGCAGGTAAGGTTGTCCACATGAAAGGACGCCGAGAAGTTTATAACAACACCCCTCAAGTCAATCAAATTACTCTCCGCTTGCCTCAACCTGGCGAACCCAATGACCCAGCTGATTTCAAGGTCAAGTCGCCAGTTGATGTCAAGGAAATCCGTGACTATATGTCGCAAATGATTTTTAAAATTGAAAATCCTGTTTGGCAACGGATTGTCCGAAAGCTCTACACCAAGTATGATAAGGAATTTTACTCCTATCCAGCAGCCAAGACCAACCACCATGCCTTTGAAACGGGTTTGGCTTTCCACACTGCAACCATGGTGCGTTTGGCAGATGCTATTAGCGAAGTTTATCCTCAGCTCAATAAGAGCCTGCTCTATGCGGGGATTATGCTGCATGACTTGGCTAAGGTCATTGAGTTGACGGGACCAGACCAGACCGAGTACACAGTGCGAGGCAATCTTCTTGGACATATCGCTCTCATTGATAGCGAAATTACCAAGACAGTGATGGAACTCGGCATCGATGATACCAAGGAAGAAGTCGTTCTGCTTCGTCATGTCATCCTTAGTCACCACGGCTTACTTGAGTATGGAAGTCCAGTCCGTCCACGCATTATGGAAGCAGAGATTATCCATATGATTGACAATCTGGATGCAAGCATGATGATGATGTCAACAGCTCTTGCTTTGGTGGATAAGGGAGAGATGACCAATAAAATCTTCGCTATGGACAATCGTTCCTTCTATAAACCAGATTTAGATTAATAATTTAAGAAAAACGAGCATTTTTAGGATAAGAATGTTCGTTTTTTTATGTGAATATGGTATAATAGATAAAATATCAAAATTAAATGAAGTGGGAAATAGAAATGAAATTAAGAAGAAGTGATCGGATGGTTGTCATTTCCAACTATTTGATTAATAATCCTTATAAACTAACCAGTCTCAATACTTTTGCTGAAAAGTATGAATCTGCTAAATCATCCATCTCAGAGGATATCGTGATTATCAAACGCGCCTTTGAGGAAATTGAAATCGGTCATATCCAGACAGTAACTGGTGCTGGTGGTGGTGTCATTTTCACACCATCAATCTCAAGCCATGATGCCAAGGAAATGGTTGAAGACTTGCGTGCCAAGTTGTCAGAAAGTGACCGTATCTTGCCAGGTGGCTATATCTACCTGTCTGATTTGCTTAGTACACCAGCTATCTTGAAAAATATTGGTCGCATTATTGCCAAGAGCTTTATGGACCAAAAAATTGATGCGGTTATGACAGTAGCGACTAAGGGTGTTCCACTTGCAAATGCAGTTGCCAATGTTCTGAATGTTCCCTTTGTCATTGTGCGCCGTGACCTGAAAATTACCGAAGGTTCAACAGTCAGCGTCAACTATGTATCAGGTTCAAGTGGTGATCGCATTGAGAAAATGTTCCTTTCAAAACGTAGTCTCAAGGCAGGAAGCCGTGTCTTGATTGTGGATGACTTCTTGAAAGGCGGCGGAACTGTCAACGGGATGATTAGTCTCTTGCGTGAGTTTGATTCAGAATTGGCAGGTGTAGCAGTCTTTGCGGACAATGCCCAAGAAGAACGTGAAAAGCAGTTTGACTACAAGTCACTCTTGAAGGTAACCAATATTGATGTCAAGAACCAAGCCATCGATGTTGAGGTTGGCAATATCTTTGACGAAGACAAATAAGAGATAGAACTAAAGGTTGGAACGATTGTCCCAGCCTTTCTTTGCAAATAGAATAGAAGGAAACTTATGAAAACACCATTTATCAATAAAAAAGACTTGGAAAAGATTGTTGCCGAGTTCCCAACTCCCTTTCACTTGTATGATGAGAAGGGGATTCGTGAGAAGGCAAGAGCCGTCAATCAAGCCTTTTCGTGGAACAAGGGCTTTAAGGAATATTTTGCAGTTAAGGCTACTCCAACACCAGCTATTTTGAAAATTCTCCAAGAGGAAGGGTGCGGTGTGGACTGCTCTAGTTATGTGGAGCTTTTGATGAGCCATAAACTGAATTTCCCTGGTTCTGAGATTATGTTCTCTTCAAACAATACGCCAGATAAGGAATATGCCTATGCACGTGAATTGGGTGCGACCATTAACTTGGATGCCTTTGAAGATATTGAACATCTAGAGCGTGCAGCAGGCATTCCAGAAATCATCTCTTGTCGTTACAATCCTGGTGGTGTTTTTGAACTGGGAACAGATATCATGGACAATCCTGGAGAAGCCAAGTTTGGCATGACCAAGGACCAGCTCTTTGAAGCTTTTGCCATCTTGAAGGAAAAAGGAGCCAAGACTTTTGGGATTCACTCTTTCCTAGCGTCCAATACCGTGACCCATCTCTATTATCCAGAGTTGGCTCGTCAGCTTTTTGAATTGGCTGTTGAAATCAAGGAAAAGTTGGGAATTTCGCTAGACTTTATCAATCTTTCTGGCGGTATTGGTGTCAATTATCGTCCAGATCAGGAACCAAATGACATCGCCTTGATTGGTGAGGGAGTTCGTAAGGTGTATGAAGAGGTCCTTACGCCAGCAGGTCTTGGTAAGGTTAAGATTTTCACAGAATTGGGTCGTTTTATGTTAGCTCCTCACGGTGCTCTCGTCACAAGAGTCACTCATAAGAAGAAAACTTACCGTACCTATCTAGGTGTGGATGCATCAGCAGTCAACCTCATGCGTCCAGCTATGTACGGAGCCTACCATCATATTACTAACGTGACCCATCCAGATGGACCAGATGAAGTGGTAGATGTGGTTGGTTCACTCTGTGAAAACAATGATAAATTTGCAGTGAATCGCGAACTGCCTCATACAGAAATCGGTGATTTGCTGGTCATTCATGATACAGGTGCACACGGTTTTTCAATGGGCTACCAGTACAACGCCAAACTTCGTTCTGCGGAAATCCTCTATACCGAAGAAGGCAAAGCCCGCCAAATCCGCCGTGCAGAGCGCCCTGAGGACTATTTTGCAACCTTGTATGGCTTTGATTTTGAAGAATAAAATGATAATTCATTGAAAATGAAATTGAAAAACAGATTGCTTTCTAAAAAATAGGCAAAAATCTTGTTTTTCCTTCAAGTCATGATATAATAAAACTATAAAACGTTTTCAAGGAAGGTAACGATATGTCTGAAGAAACAATTGATTATGGACAAGTGACAGGAATGGTGCATTCGACAGAAAGCTTTGGGTCAGTAGATGGGCCTGGTATTCGCTTTATTGTCTTTTTGCAGGGCTGTCACATGCGTTGCCAGTATTGCCACAACCCGGACACTTGGGCTATGGAGTCCAATAAATCACGTGAACGGACGGTAGATGATGTCTTGACAGAAGCCTTGCGTTATCGCGGTTTCTGGGGAAATAAGGGCGGGATTAC
Organism: Streptococcus sp. NM; assembly: GCF_003390135.1. GTDB lineage: Bacteria > Bacillota > Bacilli > Lactobacillales > Streptococcaceae > Streptococcus. The sequence goes on along the minus strand of NZ_QUOS01000003.1, from coordinate 84,989 downwards.
AGTCAGTGGAGGAGAAGCCCTCTTGCAGATTGATTTCTTGATTGCCCTCTTTACCAAGGCTAAGGAACAAGGAATCCACTGTACTTTGGACACCTGTGCCCTTCCTTTCCGTAATAAACCACGTTACCTTGAAAAGTTTGACAAACTCATGGCTGTCACTGACTTGGTTCTTTTGGATATCAAGGAAATCAACGAAGCACAGCATAAGATTGTCACTAGCCAAACCAATAAAAATATCTTGGCTTGTGCCCAGTATTTATCAGATATTGGAAAACCTGTCTGGATTCGCCACGTGCTAGTTCCAGGATTGACAGATAGAGATGATGACTTGATTGAACTTGGGAAGTTCGTCAAGACCCTAAAAAATGTTGATAAGTTTGAAATTCTACCTTATCACACCATGGGAGAATTCAAATGGCGTGAATTGGGAATTCCTTATTCCCTCGAAGGAGTTAAACCACCAACAGCAGACCGCGTGAAGAACGCTAAAAAACTCATGGATACCGAAAGTTATCAAGACTATATGAAACGTGTACATGGATAAAAAAGAAGCCTGATGGAAACATCGGGCTTTTAAGTTTACACAAATCTAGATAGTTAAATGAAACAAAATTTTAAATCTTTTTTACTCTCTAAATTCTGAAAAAAATCCGAAAAAGAATGTGTAAGATATAGTTACTTTTAGAAATATTAAATAGAATAGGAGAACATCATGGAACAAAGTATTACCATTAAAAATTTATGTAAGTCGTATGGCCAAGCTCAAATTTTAAAAGATATTTCTTTTGAAGCAAAAGCAGGTAGAGTGACTGCTTTCCTAGGTCCAAATGGAGCTGGAAAAAGTTCAACCTTACGTATTTTATTAGGATTAGACAAAGCAACATCTGGTCTTACCAAAATTGGAGATCAAACTTATAAGGAATTAAAATTTCCTCTAAAGACTGTAGGAGCTTCATTTGACAGTGTAGGTGCTCCTGATGATCGGACTGTTTATCAACATTTGAAAATTGTTGCTGCTAGTAATGGGATATCCAGTCAGCGAATTGATCAAGTCTTGGATATGGTGGATATTAGCCATAAGAAAAAATCTAAAATTGGGAAATTATCATTAGGAGAAGGACAACGATTAGGAATTGCAACAGCTCTATTAGGAAATCCTCAATATCTGATATTGGATGAACCAACTAATGGGTTGGATCCAAGAGGAATTCGGTGGTTTAGAGAGTTTATAAAAAAACAAGCTCAAGAAGGGAAGACAGTCTTGCTATCATCTCATATATTATCGGAAGTGGAAGCAGTAACAGATGATGTAGTTATCATAAATAAAGGAAAAGTTCTTATAAAAGGCACTTTACAAGAAGTGATGAAAAATCTTTCTTCACTAGAAGAAGTCTTCTTTAGTTTAACAGAGGGAGGAAAGTGACATGGCACTTATATACTCTCTTCATTCTGAAATATTGAAATTGCTTTATAGGAGAGCTACTCATGTTGTATTATTCTTGATACTGGTATTTCAAACGTTTTTAGCAAATATTGGTGCTTCTCAAATTGTTTCAGTTGGTATCCATGCTACACCAGAGACAAATCCAGAATTAGCAGAAGCTATACCTCCTATTGAATTTTTAGGTTTTGATGTCACTTTATTTGGTGTTTTTATTATGATTATCCTAGGTTCAATTTACGGAGCCGAGGAGTATAAATGCTCTGCTATTCGTACAAGTCTCCTCTCTATTACAAATCGAAGTATTTTCCTAGTTTCAAAAACATTAGTTTGGCTTGTATTTTCTTTTTTCATTTCTTTTCTATCAATATTCCTTACGATTAACATGACACATTATGTTTTAGGACAAGATGGCTTATTGCTTTTTTCACTAAATGGAACAGTTTGGTTCTATATGTTTTTAGCCAGTATAGCTTGGACTTTGTTGGGACTTCTAGCCTATATTATGGCTTTGACATTTAAAACAGCCATTGTTCCTCTATTATTTTTGCTTCCCCAAGTCTACAATTTAGGAACATTCTTAGCAAACTATATATCGGTTGCAAAATTTCTTCCAGTTGCATTGGGGCAAGGATTGATTGCTACATCTCCTCAAATTTTAGAACATAATAGTTTACAAAATATTTTATTTTTACTTTGTTGGAACTTCTCATTCTTGGCTTTAGCAATCTACCGATTACTTAAGTCAGATATTGGAGGAGGTGAATAAGTTGAAAGAGCAACTTAAAAGTGAGTATCTCAAGTTTATGATGAATCCTTGGCACTGGTTGGTTATAGGTGCTCTATTACTGTGTGTTCCAGCGTTAGTTATTTTTTTAAATAGTAAGCCAGACCAGTTGACTCTACAGTTTGTTTTGGAACAGCTACTGCAAAGTCTCTATTTAGGACAGGCAGGTTTCGTTAGTCTAGCGGCTCTATTTATAGGTCAAGAATTTACAGGTTCTAGCCTTCGTACCAGTTTTCTTACCTGTCCAAATCGTTTGAAATTTATAATATCTAAACTAGCTATTCTATTATGTATTGAAATTATCCTATTGGTCGCTGTAATATCATTATGCGTACTAATCGCCCAAGGATACTACAATATCAATCTTTTGAGCAATATTAAACATGTTCTAACAATTCTATTTCCAGCTTGTATTTCTATTCTAACCTTCGCTCTTTTAAGTGGTATTTTTGTATTTATTTCCCAGTCTTTTATCTTAATTTTGGGAATCAGTTTATCCCTTTTATTAGGGTTGGGGCAAATGTTACTACAATTCAGTTCTTTTTTTAGAAATTTACCATTACTAGCTAGTATGAATTGTTTTTATACCTATCCATTGTCTCTTTATTATCCAGTGTGGCAAGGCTTAGGAATACAAATAGTTTGGTTGTTAATTGTTTTTCTATTTGCTACATTGATACTTATAGGAAAAAATTTACGCTAAAGACAGGGGATATCCTGTCTTTTTCTCAGGTAGTGCTATAATATATTCAGGAGGGTGAGTTATGGCTTATAAAATTTTGGTTGTAGATGATGATCTTGCTATTCTTCGCCTAATAAAAAAAGTACTAGAATATGAAAAATATGAAGTAGTCATACGAAATAAGATAGAAGAGATTGATCTTTGTGATTTTACAGGCTTTGACTTGATTCTATTAGATATTATGATGCCTGTTAGTGGTTTAGAAATCTGTCAGATAATTCGCGAGCAGATAACTGTTCCTATCTGTTTTATAACTGCCAAGGATATGGATGAAGACTTAGTAGCTGGAATCAATGCAGGTGCTGATGATTATATTATGAAGCCCTTTAGTATGCAAGAACTTTTAGCACGTGTTAAAATGCACTTGCGTCGTGAAGAACGGACTAAAGGAAATGTTCATCAAATAAAGATTGGGAAGCTTATACTATATACGGATAGTAAGGAACTATTTGTAAACGATGATAAGATTGCTCTGACAAGGAGGGAATTTGACATAGTGAATCTTTTGGCAAGCAACCCAAGTAAAATATATTCTATAGAGGAAATTTATAATTATCTATATCCACAAAGTTCAGGAGCTCTTTTACGTTCGGTTTCAGAGTATATTTATCAAATTCGTCAAAAGCTGAAACCTTATCAATTAAATCCAATTAAAACCTTGTACGGTGGAGGATATCAATGGGTAGAATCAAAAGTTTTAGACAATTAATTCGAGAAACCTGTTGGAGAATTATTTGGCAGTTTAGTCTTGGCTTACTAATGGCCTATCTTATTCCCTTAGCTTCAGTATCTATACAAATAAACGAAGATGGGAAACCTTTAAACAATAGTGGTGTTCTATCAATCTTTTTCAATGTGTCATCGTGGATATATATTTGTGTTTTATTGATTGTTCTAATAAGTTATCACATTGGAAAATTGTTGAAAAAACTGAGTTATGAAATGACTTTAATTTATGAAAATAGTATGTGGTTGGAGAGGGAATGTACAGAAAGTTTAACAGTTAAAGAATTTCGTGAGACAGGAAATCGGATTATTATGATGCAAGATAGAATTCGACAATTAATAGTTGATGAGAAAGAACAGAAAGAAGATTTGATGTTTCAGGTTTCAGCAGCTTCTCATGATTTAAAGACACCCTTAACCATTATTAGGGGAAATGTAGAATTCTTGCAGGCGATAACTGAAAACGACCAATCTCAAGAATGCTTAGCAGATATAGAAAGAGCTAGTCAACAGTTACTAGATTATTTCAATCAATTGATTCACTATTCTAAAACCTATTATGATGATGAGACAGGTTGGACGGAGTATTCCTCTTCAGATTTTATCAATGAATTAGAGAAAGAAGTCTCTTTTTTGATAAAAAATCAGATGAAGTTTTCTTTTGAACAAAATGTGAAAGGAACTGAAAACTATTATATAAATCCATCTCTTCTGATTCGTGCCATACAAAATATTTTAACAAATGCTTTGGAATACGCCGATAAACAGAACCCTAAAATTAAAATTAGAGTAGAGCAAGAGGGGAAGGAATTGAAAATAGGTATATGGAATAATGGTTCGGAATTTCCAGAGGAAGTTTTAACTAATTTTGGAAAGCTCTTTTATCGTATGGATAAAGCTAGATCGGTTAAAGAGCAACATTATGGTATTGGACTTAGTTTTGTATGTAGAGTTGCAAAACTACACAAAGGCCGAGTTGAGCTTAGAAATAGAGACGCGGGAGCAGAAGTTTTAATAACTGTGAATTGTATTAAATCATAGTGATTTACTTGTTAATTATGATTGAATATATTTTATATGTGAGCTTTTAAACTATTTAACTTTTTTGACTAGTATAAGATGTAACGGTAGATAATAAAAACGAATGATGATATCTAGTTGATGAAAACTATTTATCATTCATTCGTTTTTTAATTATTGGATAATTTACGTAGCTTTATCTCGAACGTTGTTTTCCAGCGTTGCGATTTTTTTGTTTTTTCTTGCTTGTGATAGCAGTTGGTTGTTCAGGAGTAACGTCTTTTCGTCCACTTGGTGTAGAGAAAGCACGTGCTTTTGGTGGGTTCTTGGCTAGTTCTTCACGGACTTTTTTGCGAAGTTTTGGACGAACGATATAGTTGACGATAAACTGTTGGAGAATCATCATGAAACCACCGACAACCCAGTAAAGTGTGACACTGGCTGGTGAGAAGAGGGAGAAGACGACGATCATGAGTGGGCTCATGTAAATCATTTTCTTAATCTGTTCTCTTTGCATTTCATCTTCTACTCCGTGAAGTGAAAGGAGCGATTGAAGATAGTAAAGGACACCTGCGCAGGCAACCAAAATCATACTTGGAGAACCTAGAGGAATGCCTAGGTAGCTTGCTTGAGCAACCCCTTCAGTATGTTGGGCAGCAAAGTAAATTGCAGAGAAGAAAGGCATTTGAAGGAGGATAGGGAAACATCCTACACCACCAAACATGCTGATGCCGTGCTCTTTTTGAGCGGCAAAGAGAGCTTGTTGGGCTTCAAGTTTTTCTTCTTGAGTAGTCGCTTCCTTGAGACGTGTTTGATGTGGTTCAAGGACGTGCTTGAGGGCGTTCATCTTTTCAGAGTGAAGCGTTGCCTTCCATGATTGGTAGATACCAAGAGGCAAGATAATCAAGCGCACGATAATGGTTACGATGATGATACCAACACCAAAACCAAGTCCCTTGTCATTGGCGAAGTACTTGATGGCTTCAGCCATAGGAGCTCCAATCGTATTCCAAATAAATCCTGTTGGCTGGCCTGTGGCTTTATCGACATTGACACAGCCAGTCAAGACTAGTAACATAGCCACTCCCATAGCTGAGAGTGCAAAACGTTTAATAGATTTCACTGTTTTTATTCCTTCTTTAAAAATTATACCTTTCTATTCTACTGTTTTTTTACAAAATATACAATAGTTCTAGAGACCTAATTTGCGATTTTAAAGTCAGGGTAGGGAGGAAAGTTGCTCAGTTTGACATCTAAGTAGCTGACTTTTGAAAAAGGTGTGGGTCCTTTGCGGATTTCTTGGATAAATTTTGCCATGGTAGCAGATGAGTTTGCTTGGGCTAAAATTTCCACTGTGCCATCGTCGTTATTCCATACTCGACCTGTGATGCCACCAATTTCAAGTGCTAAGCTGTAAACACCCCAACGAAAGCCGACTCCTTGCACCCTACCTTGGGCAATCATTCTAACCTTTTGCATACCAAACCCCTTTGATTGTGTTATAATATTTCTATGACTATTATAACCTCAAAAGCCAATTCTGTGGTAAAAAATGCCAAGAAATTACACCAAAAAAAATACCGCAAGTCTGCTTATTTGATTGAAGGCTGGCACTTGTTTGAAGAAGCTGTTCAAGCTGGAGTGACGATTGAGAAAATCTTTGCCCTAGAAAGTTATCGAGAACAGTTAGCTGCTTTTTCGCAAACTGTCTGGGTGTCAGAGGATATTTTGCTAGATTTGGCGGATTCTCAGACTCCACAGGGAATCGTTGCGGTGGTTCAAAAAGAAGAAGTAGGGCAAGCTGACTTTAGTCAGGGAAAGTTCTTGTTTTTGGAAGATGTGCAAGATCCTGGTAATGTGGGAACTATCATTCGGACTGCGGATGCAGCAGGTTTTACTGGAGTGATTGTTTCAGATAAATCGGCAGATATATACAGTCTCAAGACTCTACGTTCCATGCAAGGCAGTCATTTCCACCTGCCCATTTATAGGATGTCGAGTCAAGCGCTTCTGAAGGAAACCAAAGAGGCAGGTATCTCAGTGCTGGCAACAACCCTATCTAAAGATTCTGTTGATTACAGAGAACTGCCTCCTATAGAAAATTTTGTACTAGTCATGGGAAATGAGGGTCAAGGAATTAGTCCCCTCATGGTTGAAAGTGCAGACCAGTTGGTCCACATTAGTATGAAGGGGCAGGCGGAGAGTTTGAATGTTGCCGTTGCGGCCGGTATTTTAATTTTCCATTTAAGCTAATTTTAACTTTCTTTGTTATAATCAAGGAAAGATGTTCATAGAAAAGGAGAAAAGATGAATCACACTATTATTCATGACCGCGCAGGTCTCAATCAATTTTACGCTAAGGTTTATGCCTTTGTTGGTCTGGGAATCGGACTATCCGCTTTAGTATCAGGTCTTATGTTGACGGTCTTTCAATCTCAGTTGGTTTACTTTTTGATGCAGGGACGTCTCTGGTTGACCATTGCTACTTTTGCGGAGTTGGCCTTGGTTTTCGTTGCCAGTAACATGGCCTTAAAGAATAGTCCAGCTGCTCTTCCAGTATTTTTACTTTACTCAGTATTAAACGGCTTTACCCTCAGTTTTGTGGTGGCCTTCTATACTCCAGGTACAGTTTTATCTGCCTTTGTATCAAGCGCCCTTCTCTTCTTTGTCATGGCGGCAGTCGGTATGTTCACCAAGAAAGATTTGAGTGGCCTTGGTCGGGCTATGATGGCGGCTCTTATCGGTTTGTTGATTGCTATGGTAGTCAATATTTTCTTGGCTAGTGGTTTCTTTGATTATATGATTAGCGTAGCCATGGTTTTGGTTTTCTCAGGGCTGATTGCTTGGGACAACCAAAAAATTCGCTATGCCTATGAGCAATCACAAGGTCGTGTAGCGACAGGTTGGGTTGTGTCAATGGCTCTTAGTATCTATCTTGATTTTATCAATCTTTTCCTAAGTATTCTACGTATCTTTGGTCGCAATGACTAGAAGGTCCCTAACATCAGTGTTCGAAGGAGCACTGATTTTTTCGTATTTGCTCTTTCCTTTTCTTGAAAATAGGTGTATAATGCTTTTAACTAATTTTTGAGGAGTAGTTTATGAAGAAAAGTTTTATTCATCAACAAGAAGAGATTTCCTTTGTCAAAAACACTTTTACCCAGTATTTGAAAGATAAGTTAGAAGTTGTCGAAGTTCAAGGTCCTATCTTGAGTAGGGTCGGCGATGGTATGCAGGACAACTTATCAGGTGTGGAGAATGCCGTATCGGTCAAGGTTCTCCAAATCCCTGATGCTACTTATGAAGTGGTGCACTCCCTTGCTAAATGGAAACGCCATACTTTGGCTCGTTTTGGTTTCGGTGAGGGAGAAGGTCTTTTTGTCCACATGAAGGCCCTTCGTCCAGACGAAGATTCGCTGGATGCGACCCACTCTGTTTATGTTGACCAGTGGGACTGGGAGAAAGTTATCCCAAATGGTAAACGTAATATCGCTTATCTAAAAGAAACAGTTGAGAAGATTTACAAGGCTATTCGCCTTACTGAGCTAGCTGTTGAAGCCCGCTATGACATCGAATCAATCTTGCCAAAACAAATCACTTTTATCCACACAGAAGAGTTGGTAGAACGCTACCCAGACTTGACACCAAAAGAGCGTGAAAATGCTATCTGTAAAGAATTTGGAGCAGTCTTCTTGATCGGTATCGGTGGTGAATTACCAGACGGTAAACCGCACGATGGACGTGCACCAGACTACGATGACTGGACAAGCGAGTCTGAAAATGGCTACAAGGGTCTAAATGGTGATATTCTTGTCTGGAATGAGTCTCTGGGTGGAGCCTTTGAGTTGTCTTCTATGGGAATCCGTGTAGACGAAGAAACGCTTCGCCGTCAGGTTGCCATCACAGGTGATGAAGACCGTTTAGAATTGGAATGGCACAAGGCTTTGTTGAACGGCCTATTCCCATTGACAATCGGTGGAGGAATTGGACAATCTCGGATGGCCATGTTCCTACTTCGCAAGAAACACATCGGAGAGGTGCAAACAAGTGTTTGGCCTCAAGAAGTCCGCGATACTTACGAAAATATTTTGTAGAGAATCGAACCGCAAGGTTCGGTTTTCTTTCTCTTTTTGTCCATAATTTGGTATAATAAACGGTATGAAAATCGTATCAGGAATCTATGGGGGACGTCCCCTCAAGACACTAGAAGGCAAGACGACAAGACCTACTTCGGATAAGGTTAGGGGAGCCATTTTTAACATGATTGGTCCCTACTTTGAAGGGGGACGAGTCTTGGACCTTTATGCAGGTAGTGGTGGTTTATCTATCGAGGCAGTATCGCGTGGCATGTTCAGCGCTGTTTTGGTGGAACGAGACCGTAAGGCTCAGGCTATTGTGGCTGAAAATATCCAGATGACCAAGGAAGTTGAGAAATTTCAACTTCTCAAGATGGAAGCAGAAAGGGCATTGGAACAGGTATCTGGGGAATTTGACCTCATTTTCTTAGACCCTCCTTATGCCAAGGAACAAATCGTAGCAGATATTGAAAAAATGGATGAGAAAGAGCTTTTTTCTGAAGATGTCATGGTCGTGTGTGAGACGGATAAGGCCGTCGAACTTCCAGAAGAAATTGCCTGCCTGGGTATCTGGAAGGAAAAAATTTATGGAATTAGTAAGGTGACAGTTTATGTCAGATAAGATTGGCTTATTCACAGGCTCATTTGATCCGATGACAAATGGGCATCTGGATATGATTGAACGGGCGAGCAGACTCTTTGATAAGCTCTATGTCGGTATTTTTTTCAATCCCCATAAACAAGGATTTCTCCCTCTTGAAAATCGTAAACGGGGACTAGAAAAGGCTTTGGAACATTTGGGGAATGTTGAAGTCGTGTTTTCTCATGATGAATTGGTGGTTGATGTTGCAAAAAGACTGGGGGCTACTTTCCTAGTGCGAGGCTTGAGAAATGCGTCGGATTTGCAATATGAAGCCAGTTTTGATTACTACAACCATCAGCTGTCTCCTAATATAGAGACCATTTATTTACATAGTCGACCTGAACATCTCTATCTCAGTTCATCCGGTGTTAGAGAGCTTTTGAAATTTAGTCAGGACATTGCCTGCTATGTTCCCGAGAGTATTTTGGAGGAAATAAGAAATGAAAAAAAAGATTAGATGGCCCTTATATGTCATTGCGGCCTTGATTGTGACTTTCTTGGCATTTGTAGTGCCCTTGCCCTACTATATAGAGGTTCCAGGTGGTTCGGAAGATATTCGCCAAGTCCTTAAAGTCAATGACACAGAAGATAAGGAAGCTGGTGCCTATCAATTCGTTACGGTTGGTGTTCAGCACGCTACTTTATCCCATATGATTTATGCGTGGTTGACGCCTTTTACAGATATTCGTAGTGCCCAAGAGACTACAGGTGGCTCTTCTGATGTTGAATTTATGCGGATTAATCAATTCTACATGCAAACATCGCAAAATATGGCCAAGTATCAAGGGCTAAAAACAGCTGGTAAAGATATTGAACTTAAATATCTTGGGGTTTATGTTTTGACTGTGACGGATAATTCGACCTTTAAAGGGATTCTCAACATCTCTGATACGGTCACAGCAGTCAATGATCAAACCTTTGACAGTTCCAAAGACTTGATTGATTACGTCAATTCTCAAAAACTAGGGGACTCCGTCAAGGTCACCTATGAAGAGGATGGGCAAACCAAGTCTGCAGAAGGTAAGATTATCACCTTGGAAAATGGCAAAAATGGGATTGGAATCGGCTTGATTGACCGTACAGAAGTGACCAGTGATGTCCCAATTCGCTTTTCAACAGCCGGTATCGGCGGTCCAAGTGCAGGTCTCATGTTTAGTCTGGCCATCTATACCCAAATAGCTGACCCTGGTCTTCGTAATGGTCGTATCGTTGCCGGTACAGGAACCATTGACCGCGATGGGAATGTGGGGGATATTGGAGGTATTGATAAAAAAGTTGTAGCTTCGGCTAGAGAAGGTGCCGCGATTTTCTTTGCCCCTGATAACCCTGTTAGCGAAGAAGAACAAAAAGCGCATCCTGATGCTAAAAACAACTACCAAACAGCCCTAGAAGCAGCCAAAACAATCAAGACTGATATGAAAATCGTGCCAGTTAAAACTCTACAAGATGCAATTGATTACTTGAAAAACAATCCCTAGTTTTGGAGTGAAGTTTCCAAACTAGCGCACAAACAGAGAAGATGGTATAATAGTCAAATGGTTCAATTATTATTCACTCTAAGTAGTCACATGCTCTTTATTTATGTGAGTTTTTACCTTTTAAAGGATCTTGTTAGATGGGAAAAGGTTTTAAAAGTGACAGCTGAGAATACAGGCAAAGTTCGTTTACTAGTAGCCTTTTTCAGCATTGTCATGGGCTATATCTTGAGTTCTTTCTTTATCAGCCTGTATCAGTTGTGGCAAGAAGCGCTTAGAGGATTATTATAAAATCAAATGCAAAGGAAATAAGTATGGAAAAAATTGTGGTTCAAGGTGGCGATAATCGTCTGGTAGGAAGTGTTACGATCGAAGGAGCAAAGAATGCAGTCTTGCCCTTGTTAGCAGCGACTATTCTAGCAAGTGAAGGAAAGACCGTCTTGCAGAACGTTCCTATCTTGTCAGATGTTTTCACTATGAATCAGGTGGTTCGTGGTTTAAATGCCAAGGTGGATTTTGATGAGGAGGCTCATCTTGTCGAGGTGGACGCGACTGGCGATATCACTGAGGAAGCTCCTTACAAGTATGTCAGCAAGATGCGTGCATCTATCGTTGTCTTGGGACCAATTCTTTCCCGTGTAGGTCATGCCAAGGTATCCATGCCAGGTGGTTGTACGATTGGTATCCGTCCTATTGATCTTCATTTGAAAGGTCTGGAAGCTATGGGGGCTAAGATTAGTCAGACAGCTGGTTATATCGAAGCCAAGGCTGATCGCTTACATGGAGCTCATATCTACATGGACTTCCCAAGTGTTGGTGCTACGCAGAACTTGATGATGGCAGCGACTCTGGCTGATGGGGTGACAGTGATTGAAAATGCTGCGCGTGAGCCTGAGATTGTGGATCTAGCCATTCTCCTCAATGAAATGGGAGCTAAGGTTAAGGGTGCTGGTACAGAGACCATTACCATTACCGGTGTTGAGAAACTTCATGGTACGACTCACAATGTAGTCCAAGACCGTATCGAAGCAGGAACCTTTATGGTAGCTGCTGCCATGACTGGTGGTGATGTCTTGATTCGAGACGCTGTCTGGGAGCATAACCGTCCCTTGATTGCCAAGTTGCTTGAAATGGGAGTGGAAGTGACAGAGGAAACTGAAGGAATTCGAGTTCGCTCTCAACTAGAAAATCTAAAAGCTGTTCATGTGAAAACCTTGCCCCACCCAGGATTTCCAACAGATATGCAGGCTCAATTTACAGCCTTGATGACCGTCGCAAAAGGGGAATCAACTATGGTGGAGACAGTTTTCGAAAATCGTTTCCAACATCTAGAAGAAATGCGTCGCATGGGCTTGCACTCTGAGATTATCCGTGATACAGCTCGTATTGTTGGTGGTCAACCTTTGCAGGGGGCAGAAGTTCTTTCAACTGACCTTCGTGCCAGTGCAGCCTTGATTTTGACAGGTTTGGTAGCACAAGGAGAAACTGTAGTTGGTAAATTGGTTCACTTGGATAGAGGTTACTACCGTTTCCATGAGAAGTTGGCGCAGCTAGGTGCTAAGATTCAGCGGATTGAGGCAAGTGATGAAGATGAATAAGAAATCAAGCTACGTAATCAAGCGTTTACTTCTAGTCATTTTGGTACTGTTTTTAGGTGCTCTAGCCCTAGGAATTGGCTTAATGGTAGGTTATGGAATCTTGGGCAAGGGTCAAGATCCATGGGCTATCCTGTCTCCAGCAAAATGGCAGGAATTGATTCATAAATTTACAGGAAATTAGGCTGGTAGACCAGCCTTTTTCTAGAGATAAGGAGAAATATGAACAAAAAAACAAGACAGACACTAATCGGACTGCTAGTGTTATTGCTTTTATCTGCCGGTAGCTATTATATCAAGCAGATGCAGTCGACAGCTAATAGTCCTAAAACTAAGGTGAGTCAGAAAAAACAAGCGTCTGAAGCTCCTAGTCAAGAATTGGCAGAAAGTGTCTTAACAGATGCAGTCAAGAGTCAAATAAAAGGGAGTCTTGAGTGGAATGGCTCAGGTGCTTTTATTGTCAATGGTAATCAAACAAACCTAGATGCCAAGGTTTCAAGTAAACCCTACGCTGATAATAAAACAAAGGCAGTGGGCAAGGAAACCGTGCCAACTGTAGCAAATGCCCTCTTGTCTAAGGCTACTCGCCAGTATAAAAATCGTGAAGAAACTGGGAATGGTTCGACTTCATGGACTCCTCCAGGCTGGCATCAGGTTAAGAATCTAAAGGGATCTTATACCCATGCGGTCGATAGAGGTCACTTGTTAGGCTATGCCTTAATCGGCGGTTTGGATGGTTTTGACGCCTCAACAAGCAATCCTAAAAACATTGCTGTTCAGACGGCATGGGCAAACCAGGCGCAGGCCGAGGATTCGACCGGGCAAAACTACTATGAAAGCATGGTACGCAAGGCCTTGGATAAAAACAAGCGTGTCCGTTACCGTGTAACCCTTTATTATGCTTCAAACGAGGATTTAGTTCCTTCGGCTTCACAGATTGAAGCCAAGTCTTCAGACGGAGAATTGGAATTTAATGTCCTAGTTCCCAATGTTCAAAAGGGACTTCAATTGGATTACCGAACTGGAGAAGTGACTGTTACTCAGTAAAATATAACATAAACTCCTATGTCACTTGTGGATATAGGAGTTCTTTCTTACTAGTTTAAGCAGGGCTACAATAGACACTGATACTCAATGAAAATCAAAGTGCAAACTAGGAAGCTAGCCGCAGGTTGCTCAAAGCACAGTTTTGAGGTTGCAGATAAAGCTGACGTGGTTTGAAGAGATTTTCGAAGAGTATGGGAAAAATAATATGTACTGGACTATATTTTGTGATATAATAAAGGATAAGATACTATTTTAGGAGAAGAACTATGGAAGACCCAAGTAGTCAGAATTTGTTGCTACAATTTGTTTTATTGTTTATCTTGACGGTGTTAAATGCCTTTTTCTCAGCCACAGAAATGGCCATGGTGTCACTAAATCGTGCGCGGGTTGAACAAAAGGCAGAAGAAGGAGATAGACGCTATATCCGTCTGCTGAAGGTACTAGAAAATCCTAACCACTTTTTATCAACCATTCAAGTAGGGATTACCCTGATTACAATCTTATCAGGGGCGAGTTTGGCAGAAACTCTGGGACGAGAAATTGCATCTTGGCTTGGAAATGGCGAAACAGCTTATGCCGTTGCAAGTTTTCTATCTTTAGCATTTTTGACTTATATTTCCATCGTTTTTGGGGAATTATACCCTAAGAGAATCGCTCTTAATCTAAAGGATGCCTTGGCGATTCGTACAGCGCCAGTTATCATTGGGCTGGGGAAACTAGTTAGTCCCTTTGTTTGGCTCTTATCTGCATCTACCAATCTCTTGAGTCGCTTGACTCCGATGACCTTTGACGATGCTGACGAAAAAATGACCCGTGATGAAATTGAGTACATGTTGACAAATAGTGAAGAAACACTAGATGCTGACGAAATTGAGATGTTACAAGGGATTTTCTCACTGGACGAATTAATGGCCAGAGAAGTCATGGTTCCTCGAACGGATGCCTTTATGGTCGATATTCAGGATGATAGTCAAACCATCATCCAAAGTATTTTAAAACAAAATTATTCTCGTATCCCTGTCTATGATGGAGACAAGGATAACGTGATTGGGATTATTCACACCAAGAGTCTCCTTAATGCGGGCTTTGTGGACGGTTTTGACAATATTGTTTGGAAGAGAATCTTACAAGATCCACTTTTTGTTCCTGAAACTATTTTTGTGGATGACTTATTAAAAGAACTGCGCAATACTCAAAGACAAATGGCAATCTTGCTAGATGAATACGGTGGGATGGCTGGTTTGGTGACCCTGGAAGACCTCTTAGAGGAAATCGTTGGGGAAATCGATGACGAAACAGATAAGGCTGAAATCGAAGTTCATAAAATTGGAGAAGATACTTATATTGTTCAAGGTACCATGAATCTCAATGATTTTAATGACTACTTTGATGTTGAACTGGAAAGTGATGACGTTGATACCATCGCTGGTTATTATTTGACAGGAGTTGGGACCATTCCAACGACTGAGAGACTCAGTTATGAATTAGTCAGCCAAAACAAACAACTTATCCTAACCAATGATAAGGTGAAAAATGGACGTGTTACCAAGGTAAAAGTCCAAATTACCGAAGTTGAAATAGAAGAAGAAACAGAGTAAACTAGAGGCTTTTGTCACCAGGCGTGACAAAGCTTTTTTCAGTTGATTTCAAAAGGAAATTGTGTCCTCGAAAAACTCAGCCCCAAACTTGCCTCAAAAGTTTTTTAAAGTTATACGTATTTATTCAAGGAAAAAGAAAAAAGCCCTTTAAATTGGGCTTTCTGTTTAAATGAAACCTGATAAATCAAGTTAAAGAAGGCGGTAGACGGATTTGAACCGACGATCAAGCTTTTGCAGAGCCGTGCCTTACCACTTGGCTATACCGCCTTAACGTTTATTATTATACCTTGAAAATGATTTTCAGTCAATAGCTTTTTCAGATTTTTTGTATCAATAAGCCTAAATATTCTGAAAATTCGTTTACTTTTCTTGAAATCTATGATATAATTGATGATAACCTATACTTTATTTATAAGAGGAGTAAATAAATGAAAAAAAGTCAAGTGCTTGCTGTAGCGGGAGCTACCTTATTAGCGTCAGGAGTTCTAGCTGCGTGTTCAAACACTAGTTCGAATAATGCTAAACTAGCAAAAGATTACCAATATGTTTATCAAACAGATCCAGAAACCTTGGATTATATCGTCAGCAATATCGATTCAACATCATTCGTCACAACAAATGCTGTAGATGGTTTGTTGGCTAATGATAAATATGGTAACTTGGTTCCTTCTATTGCTGAATCATGGACAGTTTCAAAAGATGGTTTGACTTATACCTATAAAATCCGTAAGGATGCTAAATGGGTTACAGCAGAGGGAGAAGAATACGCTCCTGTAACTGCTAAAGACTTCGTTACTGGTTTGAAACATGCCGTAGATGGAAAATCAAAAGGACTTTCAATCGTTAGCTCTTCTATTAAGGGATTAGAACCCTATATCAAGGGTGAAACAAGCGATTTTTCAACCGTTGGAGTAAAAGCGCTTGATGATCAAACACTAGAATATACCTTGAACCAGCCAGAAACTTTCTGGAATGACAAGACCACTAGTGGTGTTTTGATGCCGGTTAATGAAGAATTCTTAACTTCAAAAGGGGAAGGTTTTGGTGCCCCAACCGATGCTAACTCTATTCTTTATAACGGTCCATTTGTCTTAAAATCTGTAACTCCAAAATCATCTATCGAGATGGCTAAAAATGATGCTTACTGGGACAAAGAAAATGTAAAAATTGAGAACGTTAAGTTCACTTTCTGGGATGGTAAGGACCAAGATGTCATTGCCAAAGGTTTTGCTGATGGTCAATATAGCAAGGCTCGTATCTTCCCTACAAGTTCTACATATGAAAAATATGCAGCTGACTTTAAAGATAACATTTACTTTAATGAACCAGGAGCGGGTGTTGCAACTGTCAGCTTGAACTATGGCCGTACAACCTATAACCACACTGCCAAAACAAGTGATGCCCAAAAGACATCTACTCAGAAAGCATTGCTAAACAAGGAATTCCGTCAAGCCTTGAACTTTGCTGTCGATCGCAATTCTTATTCAGCTCAAACAAATGGTACTGATGGAGCTGCAGTAGCCATCCGTAATACATTTGCACCTTATAATCTTCAAGTTGGTAAGAAAACATTTGGTGAATTGGTACAAGATAGCTTGGCTAAGACAAATTCTTCTACTTGGTCAAACGTGTCTCTAGCAGATTCTCAAAATGGCCTTTACAATGAAGAAAAAGCTAAAGAAATCTTTGCTAAAGCAAAATCAAGCCTACAAGCTGAAGGTGTTGAATTCCCAATCCACTTGGATGCCTTGGTTATCCAAGAATCAACAGCGGTTGTAAACCGTGTTCAATCATTGAAACAATCAATTGAAAAAGTATTGGGTTCAGATAATGTTGTTGTAGACTTACAACAAATGACTCAAGCAGAAGCTTTACCAATTTCATTTAGCGCTCCAACAGCTAAAGAGCAAGACTGGGATATCCATACCTTGCTAGGATGGAACCCTGACTATCAAGATCCTTCTACTTTCTTGGATCAATTCGTCCTTAAGGGAGGAAGCACTCGTCTTTACCTTGGTATTGACCAAAACACAGATGCATCAGTAGTAAGCAAACTTGGTTTAGCTGACTATGGAAAATTACTTGATGACGCAAACAGCGAAAACCAAGATGTTCAAAAACGTTATGAAAAATACGCGGTGGCACAAGCTTGGTTGACTGATAATGCTTTGACAATTCCAGTAATGGCTTCTCCTAAAGAAACAGCCGTTTCATATGTTTCAAAAGTTCTACCATTTAGCTCTTCATATTCAGTAGCCGGCCTTAAAGGTGAAAATTCAGGATACTTGAAGTACACTGAAGTTGGTGAAAAAGCAATCACCAAAGAAGAGTATGAAAAAGCTCGTGAAAAATGGTTGAAAGAAAAGACTGAGTCAAACGAGAAAGCTCAAAAAGAATTGGCAAGTCATGTGAAGTAAATAATTTTCAATAGAACTTTCTCTCCATGAGGAGAAGGTTCTTTTGGGATTTTTAAAGGAAATGATATGAAAAAATATATTTTTATGCGTGTTTTGCGGTCATTGGTTTCTATCTTCTTAGTAACAACCTTGACTTACACGATTATCTATACAATGGTTCCTCGAAAATTGATTTTCAAACAGGATACCAACTATAACAAGATTGCTACAACTGCTGATAAACGTGATAACTATGAGAATACCGTTTATGAGCGTATGGGCTATATCGAGTACTACGATACCAAAGAGTTGCAAGAAAAAGCTAGCCAGATGGATGCTTCTGTAACAGTTGAAGCCAATGACACCAACAAGGCTATCTATGAAAAATACATCAAACAAATCGGTCATGGTTGGACCCTGGGAGAATTTACTGAAAGTGGCCAATTCTACGCTACTCGTGAAATCCCGATTTTTGAACGTGTTTTCAAATTCTATGCTAACTTGATTGACATTGATCATACTAATAAAATTCAAGACCCTGAAAATCCAGACTTGAAACGTTACCTTCGTTTTGAAAATGATCCAGCTATCGGATGGTCCTTGGTTGGTTCAGGAACTAAACACAAATATCTCTTGTACTTCAACAGTCAGTTCCCATTTGTGCATCAAAACTTTGTGAACATTAATTTAGGTGACTCTTATCCAACCTATGCTAATAGCCCTGTTTTACAGGTTATTACTCAGGGTCAAGGGCAAACAAAAACATCTCAAGTTCAGTTCCCAACAGGTAAGAAAACTTCTTCTGTAAATATTTACTCAAGAACCTACAAGTCTCCTAGTCAGGCTGATTCACGTGAAGTAGCTAACTATGGGAAAGATGACCCATATACTGCTACTGAAAGCAACTACCAATATCCTTCTATGATTGCTAGCTCTGCAATCGTTGGATTGATCGGTTTGGTGATTTCTTATGCGATTGCCGTGCCACTTGGTTCAGCTATGGCTCGCTTCAAGAACACTTGGATTGATAGCTTCTCAACAGGGGCTTTGACCTTCTTGATGGCTCTTCCAACCATTGCTTTGGTTTACATTGTTCGTTTGATTGGATCATCAATTGGTCTTCCAGATTCATTCCCTATCTTGGGTGCTGGAGATTGGCGTTCGTATGTTTTACCAGCAGTTATCCTTGGTTTATTGGGTGCTCCTGGTACCGCTATTTGGATTCGTCGTTACATGATTGACTTGCAATCACAGGATTTTGTTCGTTTTGCTCGTGCAAAAGGTTTGTCTGAAAAAGAAATTTCAAACAAACACATCTTTAAAAATGCCATGGTTCCGCTGGTTTCAGGGATTCCTGGTGCTGTTATCGGGGTTATCGGTGGTGCAACCCTTACTGAAACAGTCTTCGCCTTCCCAGGTATGGGTAAAATGTTGATTGACTCTGTAAAAGCATCTAATAACTCTATGGTCGTAGGTCTTGTCTTCATCTTTACATGTATTTCTATCTTCTCACTTCTTTTGGGAGATATTTGGATGACTATTATTGACCCACGTATTAAATTGACTGAGAAAGGAGGCAAATAATGTCTACAATCGATAAAGAAAAATTTCAGTTTGTAAAACGTGACGATTTTGCCTCTGAAGCCATTGATGCGCCAGCTTATTCATACTGGGGTTCAGTGTTTAGACAATTTATGAAGAAGAAATCAACTGTAGTCATGTTGGGAATCTTGGTAGCTATCATTTTGATGAGTTTCATCTACCCAATGTTTTCTAAGTTTGATTTCAATGATGTCAGCAAAGTGAACGATTTTAGTGCTCGTTATATTAAGCCAAATGCTGAGCATTGGTTCGGTACTGACAGTAACGGTAAATCGCTCTTTGACGGTGTTTGGTTCGGAGCTCGTAACTCTATCCTCATTTCTGTGATTGCGACAGTGATTAACTTGGTTATCGGTGTCTTTGTCGGTGGTATTTGGGGAATTTCGAAATCAGTAGACCGTGTGATGATGGAAGTTTATAACGTCATCTCAAACATCCCATCTCTTTTGATTGTCATTGTCTTGACTTACTCAATCGGAGCTGGATTCTGGAATCTGATTTTTGCAATGAGTGTAACAACATGGATTGGGATTGCCTACTCAATTCGTATCCAAATCATGCGTTACCGTGACTTAGAGTACAACCTTGCTTCACGCACACTCGGAACTCCAACATACAAAATTGTCATTAAAAATATCATGCCACAATTGGTATCTGTTATTGTTACGACTACATCACAAATGCTTCCAGCATTTATCTCCTATGAAGCCTTTCTGTCATTCTTTGGACTTGGATTGCCTATTACAGTACCAAGTTTAGGTCGATTGATTTCAGATTATTCACAGAACGTAACAACAAATGCATACCTCT
This sequence comes from Streptococcus sp. NM, assembly GCF_003390135.1. GTDB lineage: Bacteria > Bacillota > Bacilli > Lactobacillales > Streptococcaceae > Streptococcus. Next base: position 65,031 of record NZ_QUOS01000003.1, on the reverse strand, counting down.
TCTGGATTCCATTGACAACTTTGGTCTTGGTATCCTTGTCACTTTTCGTAGTTGGTCAAAACCTAGCGGATGCTAGTGATCCACGTACACATAGATAGGAGTAGAAATGACAAAAGAAAAAAATGTAATTTTGACTGCTCGCGATATTGTCGTGGAATTTGACGTTCGTGACAAAGTATTGACAGCCATTCGCGGCGTTTCCCTTGAACTAGTTGAAGGAGAAGTATTAGCCTTGGTAGGTGAGTCAGGATCAGGGAAATCTGTTTTGACAAAGACTTTCACAGGTATGCTTGAAGAAAATGGTCGCATTGCCCAAGGAAGTATTGACTACCGTGGTCAGGACTTGACAGCCTTGTCTTCTCACAAGGATTGGGAACAAATTCGTGGTGCTAAGATTGCGACTATCTTCCAAGATCCAATGACTAGTTTGGACCCAATTAAAACAATTGGTAGTCAGATTACAGAAGTTATTGTAAAACACCAAGGCAAAACAGCTAAAGAAGCGAAAGAATTGGCGATTGACTACATGAATAAGGTTGGGATTCCAGATGCAGATAGACGTTTTGATGAATACCCATTCCAATATTCTGGAGGGATGCGTCAACGTATCGTTATTGCTATTGCCCTTGCCTGCCGACCTGATGTCTTGATCTGTGATGAGCCAACAACTGCCTTGGATGTAACCATCCAAGCACAGATTATTGATTTGCTAAAATCTTTACAAAACGAGTACCATTTCACAACAATCTTTATCACCCATGACCTTGGTGTGGTAGCAAGTATTGCGGATAAGGTAGCAGTTATGTATGCGGGAGAAATCGTTGAGTATGGAACTGTTGAGGAAGTCTTCTATGACCCTCGCCATCCATATACATGGAGTCTCTTGTCTAGCTTGCCTCAGCTTGCTGATGATAAAGGGGAACTTTACTCAATCCCAGGAACACCTCCGTCACTTTATACTGACCTGAAAGGGGATGCCTTTGCCTTGCGTTCTGACTATGCAATGCAGATTGACTTCGAACAAAAAGCTCCTCAATTCTCAGTATCAGAGACGCATTGGGCTAAAACTTGGCTTCTTCATGAGGATGCTCCAAAAGTAGAAAAACCAGCTGTGATTGCAAATCTCCACGATAAAATCCGTGAAAAAATGGGATTTGCCCATCTGGCTGACTAGGAGGAAGGAAATGTCTGAAAAATTAGTAGAAATCAAAGATTTAGAAATTTCCTTCGGTGAAGGAAGTAAGAAGTTTGTCGCGGTTAAAAATGCTAACTTCTTTATCAACAAGGGAGAAACTTTTTCGCTTGTAGGTGAGTCAGGAAGTGGGAAAACAACTATTGGTCGTGCCATCATCGGTCTTAATGATACAAGTAATGGGGATATCATTTTTGATGGTCAAAAGATTAATGGTAAGAAATCGCGTGAACAAGCTGCGGAATTGATTCGTCGTATCCAGATGATTTTCCAAGACCCTGCGGCAAGTTTGAATGAACGTGCCACTGTTGATTATATTATTTCTGAAGGTCTTTACAATCATCATCTGTTCAAGGATGAAGAAGAACGTAAAGAGAAAGTTCAAAATATTATCCGTGAAGTAGGTCTTCTTGCTGAGCACTTGACTCGTTACCCTCATGAATTCTCAGGTGGTCAACGTCAACGTATCGGTATTGCCCGTGCCTTGGTCATGCAACCAGACTTTGTTATTGCGGATGAGCCCATTTCAGCCTTGGACGTTTCTGTGCGTGCTCAAGTCTTGAACTTGCTCAAAAAATTCCAAAAAGAACTTGGTTTGACCTATCTCTTCATCGCCCATGACTTGTCTGTCGTTCGTTTTATTTCAGATCGTATTGCAGTTATTTACAAGGGTGTTATTGTAGAGGTTGCTGAAACAGAAGAATTGTTTAACAATCCAATTCACCCATATACTCAGGCCTTGCTTTCAGCGGTTCCAATTCCAGATCCAATCTTGGAACGCAAGAAGGTCTTGAAGGTTTACGATCCAAGTCAACACGACTATGAGACTGATAAGCCATCTATGGTAGAAATCCGTCCAGGTCATTATGTTTGGGCTAACCAAGCCGAATTGGCACGTTACCAACAAGGACTAAACTAATAATGGTTTTATAATTTCCATGTCAATTTTATGGAAATTATAAACCTTTTTTTGTTGGACTGATTTGAAAAGCTTTGAAAGCTCCTTGAAAGAATTTTCGAAAAATTTTAAAAAATTCTGAAATATTCTTGACAGCTGATAAAAAAGGTGGTAAGATGGGAAACATCAAAAAAGAAAGCAGAAAAAGAAATGAATAAGAGACAAGCTGTAACGATGAATCAAAACTTTTACTTTAGCTACTTTAGATAGTGTTTGTAGACATGTCACCATGGATGCAAACAGTTCAAGCAATTTGTTTGTATCTATGTGGCTAAGATTTTTGATTGTGGTCCATATAGATGAATATCTAAATGGACTAGCAAAGTTATAACTTGTTAGATTATTTCAAGCATCCGTTTAGATAGTATCTAGGCGGTTTTTTGTTTTATCTTTTCTGAGAAGGAGTTTCATTATGAAAGTTGTTCGAAAATTACTAGCACCCCTCTTGGTAGTGGGGCTTCTCTTGACCTCTCTGATTAGTTTGCATCAGTTGAAGGCAGATAAGAAAAAAGATGTGTTTCGTATCGGTATTTCACAATTTATTACCCACCAGTCTCTAGACGCTACCAGAGAAGGCTTTGTGGATGAGCTGGCCAAGCAAGGCTATGTTGAAGGGAAAAATATCGAGATTGATTTGCAAAATGCACAGGGAGAACAACGAAATCTAAAAACGATTTCCCAGCAACTAGCAGAATCTAGTGATGTCGTTCTAGCTATCGCAACGCCTTCTGCTCAGAGCTTGGCCAATACAACACAAACGACACCTGTTATCTTTTCAGCGGTAACAGATCCTGTCGGTGCCAAGTTGGTTGAGTCAAGAGAGCATCCTGGGGGCAATGTAACTGGGACTAGTGATCAGTCATCAGATGCCATTTCAACCCAAATCAATTTGATAAAGAAAGTGTTGCCAAAAGCTAAAACAATTGGAATTCTTTATACTCAGAGCGAGCCAAACTCAGTTGTCCAAAAGGATGAAGCTAAGCGTCTTCTGGAAGAAAAAGGATTTACTGTTGTTGAAAAAACAATCTTGGACAGTAATAACGTCAAGGCGGCAGCAGAGAGCTTGATGGCAGAGGTGGATATGGTTTTTGTACCAACGGATAATATCATTTCGTCAACCATGGAAACAGTCAAGCAGGTTTCTATTAAACACAAGGTACCAGTATTTGGTGGCTCAACAGAAATGATTGCTGTTGGTGGCTTGTATAACTACGGTACCAATTATGAAGAATTGGGAAGACAGACAGCTCGCATGCTGATTCGTATTTTAAAAGGTGAGAAGCCAGAAAATATAGCAGTTGAGTTGCCTGAAAAACTGGAATTGCATACCAATCAAGAAATGGCAGATGCATTGGGAATTGATATTAGTAAGTTAGAAGGCAAGGAATAAGGAGGTTTGAGATGAATTTTGTATTATCTAGTTTATCAGAAGGTTTGTTGTGGTCGATTATGGCGATTGGGGTCTACTTGACTTTCCGTATTTTGGATATTGCGGATATGACTGCTGAGGGGGCCTTTCCACTGGGGGCGGCTGTCGTCGTATCTCAGATACAGGCAGGGACAAATCCTTGGATTGCGACCTTACTTGCTTTGCTGGCAGGTATGGTAGCAGGTCTTGTATCAGGAATGCTCCACACCAAGATGAAAATTCCAGCTCTCTTGACAGGGATTGTGACCTTGACAGGGCTTTATTCGATCAATATTAAAATCATGGGAAGTGTGCCCAATCTTTCCTTGGGAGATTCTTCGACTGTCTTTAAACAGTTGGCTAGCTTGGGGCTGTCAAATGAAGAAGCTGTTTTCTCATTCAGTTTAGCCTGTCTCTTACTTGTTTGTTTGGTCTTGACTCTTTTGATGAAAACAGAGATTGGCTTGGTCTTGCGTTCGACTGGGGACAATATTCCGATGAGTGAGGCCAACGGGGTCAATGTAGACACCATGAAGATTGTTGGTTACATGATTTCAAACGGCTTGATTGCCTTATGTGGTTCCTTGTTTGCACAAAATGATGGATTTTCAGATGTGACTTCTGGGACAGGGACCATCGTTGTTGGTTTGAGTGCAGTGATTATTGCGGAAGTCTTGATACACGACTTGACCATTGGAGGCCGCTTGTTATCCATCGGAATCGGTGCTATTGTTTACCGTTTGATTATTTTAAATATCTATGAAATTCCAAATCTAGATCAAAACCTGGTTCGTCTCTTTAATGCAATCTTGTTAGCCATAGTTTTATTTGCACCAGAATTGCAAAAGAGATTAAAGATTCGTGGTCTAAAATTGAGAAATGAATAGGAGGAGAAAGTTATGGCAAGTTTGTTAACACTTGAAAATATTCACAAAACATTTGAAGCAGGGACGGTCAATGAGAACCATGTCCTCAAAGGATTAGATTTAGAGGTTGAAGAGGGAGATTTTATCTCTGTAATCGGTGGAAATGGAGCAGGGAAATCCACTTTGATGAATATCTTGGCAGGCAATCTATCGGTGGACGAAGGGGACCTTTTATTGGTAGGCAAATCCATTAAAAATCTGAGCGTTCGCAAAAGAGCTAAGGATATTGCCCGTGTTTTTCAAGATCCTAAGATGGGAACAGCTTCTCGTTTGACGATTGAGGAGAATATGGCTATTGCCTTGAGACGCGGGCAGAAGAGAGGGCTTGGCTGGGGTGTGAAGGAGAAGGACAGAATCCAGTTCCAAGAGGCCTTGAAGGAGTTGAATATTGGTCTTGAAAACCGCTTAAAAGTAGATACTCAATATCTCTCAGGAGGACAAAGACAGGCCTTGACCCTAGTCATGGCAGCTCTGGTGAAACCCAAACTTTTGCTTTTGGATGAACATACTGCGGCGCTTGATCCAAAAACCAGTCAAATGGTGATGGACTTGACGCAAAAGATTGTGGAACACCATCAGTTGACGACTTTGATGATTACCCATGATATGAACCATGCGATTGAGTACGGCAATCGTCTCATTATGCTCTATCAGGGTAAGATAGTGGTGGATGTCAAGGGAGAGGAGAAAAAGCATCTGACGGTTGAAGATCTCATGCATCTCTTCCAGAAAAATAGTGGCCAGAGTCTAGTCAGTGATGAATTAGTTTTGGGATAAATAAAAACACCACACTTTGTAAGGACACAAGGTGTGGTTGTATTTTATCTCTTAGACCAAGTCCTCTTCATGAAGAGAAGTAGGATTGGGTATATCTCCAAGCGCCCTGCAATCATTGCAAAGGAGAGGAGAATTTTTGAGATAGGACTAAAGATTGAGAAACTAGAAGTGGTTCCTAGGATAGGCCCAATATTATTGAAACAGCTAAAGACAGCGCTGGTCACAACCAGAAAATCATTGCTATCTAGGCTGACAATAAAGATAAGGGATAGCAAAATCATAGAATAGATGACAAAGTACTTGAGAATCTTATGCTGGGTATCTTTGTCAATCACCGTTTTATTAACATGGAGGGTCAAAACACGGTGGGGCGATAGGATTGACAAAATCTGATTTTTAGCAATTTTTGAAAGGATGAGGCCTCGAATAACCTTGAGTCCACCTGCGGTTGAACCAGCAGAACCACCGATTCCCATGAGGAAGAGGAGGATAAACTGGGAGAAGAGGGGCCAGTTGGTAATGTCTCCGTAACCAAAACCAGTCGTTGTAATGATATTGGAAACCTGGAAGAAGGCCATTTCAAAGCTCTTGGAAAATCCTGAGTAGAGATAGAGGGTATTGAGGCTGATCAAGCCTGTCGAAACCAGCACGATGACCAAGTAAGCCCGAAGTTCTTCGTCACCAAAGAAGGCCTTGACACGACGGAGCATGAGGTAGTAATAAAGGTTGAAATTTACCCCAAAAACCAGAACTCCGATACTAACCAGATAGGTAATCAGTGAGCTACCATAGTGGGCAATTCCATCGTTATAGACGGTAAAGCCCCCAGTTCCCGCTGTTCCCATAGCAATGACAAAACTATCAAATAGGGGCATGCCAGCCAGATAATAGATGATGACAAAGAGGGAGAAGAGAGCTAGATAAAGGAGATAGAGAATCTGGGCAGTGTTTTTAAGTTTGGATACAACCTTACCGAAAACAGGACCAGGAACCTCAGCCTTCATTACTTCTAGGTGGCTATTTTTGGCATTATCCATAATAGCAAGTGCAAAAACAAGCACTCCCATCCCTCCAATCAAGTGGGTAAAACTTCGCCAGAAGAGGAGGGAACGGCTGAGGACCGAAACGTCGTTCAGAATAGTTGCTCCAGTAGTTGTAAAGCCAGAGCTGATTTCAAAAAAGGCATCGATAACACTGGGAATTTGTCTAGCAAAGACAAAGGGGAGACCGCCAAAGAAGGACCAAAGGATCCAACAGAGGGCCACAATCAAGATTCCCTCCTTAGCATAAATCCGTTGATTTTTTGGCTTTTGTAAAATTCCTGAACCGCCTAGTAATACGAGAATCCCTATTGTTGAAAAGAGGGCCGTAAAGACTTGGCTCGATTCACGGTAATAGAGAGCGACAGACACAGGAACCAAAAGAAGAACAGCTTCAATCAAAAGTAATTTTGAAAGGAGGTAACGAATCATACTTTTATTCATTTCTTACCTCGCAATCAAGTCATAAATCTTGGTGATGTTTGGCAACAGGGTTGTTACTAGGAGCTTGTCTCCAACTTCCAGCATATCCTCCCCAGTTGGGAAAATAGTCTTGCCCTTTCGAATGATAGCTGCAATCAGAACCCCTTTTTTCAATTTCAGTTGAGAAAGAGGTTTGGCAGTCATCTTATTAGCTTCTTTGATATGGAATTGCAGGGTTTCAATTTGGCCATTGGCTAGATGATGCATAGCCTGAAGGTCTGAATACTGGGCATTAACCCGACCACGAATAAAGTGCATGATTGTATCTACAGCGATGCTTTTAGGTGTGATGATACTTGAAAAATCAGGCGCATTGATGATCTCGAGGAGACTGGTACGATTGACCTTAGTAATATTTTTCTGCACACCTACCCTGTCAAGGAACATAGAGGTAATCAGATTTTCCTCATCGACCCCTGTTAGAGTCGCAACGGCATCATAGTTTTGAGCACTTTCTTCCAGCAGGATATCTTTTGCGGTACCATCTCCTTGAACGATGTAGAGGTTTGGGAATTTCTCGCTAAAGAAGCTAGCGATTTCAGGATTGATTTCAATAACCTTGGTATCGATACGACTGTCTTTGAGGATACCTAGTAGATAATAGGCAATTCTACCAGCTCCAACAATAAGAAGACTCTTCACGGCACGAGACTTGAAATAATTATGGAAGAGCATCATGTCAACACGGTTACCAGTGACAAAGATTCTATCTTTATCCTGTACAGTCATGTCACCGCTTGGAATGATAATTTGATGATCCCTCTCTATCGCACAGACAATGACATTGCCAAATTTTTTCCGAAAATCAGAAATGGGCATTTGGCAAAGACCACTGGAGGATTTAACAGTGAATTCCATCAAGCTGACCCGTCCACCAAAGAAACGTTCGACAGAGAGGGCGTTGGGGAAGTCAATGATATTCGCGATAGCACGAGCAGCCAAGAGCTCAGGGTTAACGATAAGAGAAAAACCGAGAATATTCTTTTCCTTGAAATAAGAGTTAGAATATTCAGGGTTCCGCACACGAACGATGGTCTCTTTAGCTCCCATTTTTTTGGCTAGAACAGCTGCAATCATGTTGACTTCATCGTATTCAGTCAGGGCGATAAAGATATCACAATCCTGGACACTGGCTTGCTCAAGGATGGTAAAATCGGCCCCGTTACCAAGGATACCCATGATATCAAAGCGATTAACAATATGATTGAGAACAGCTTCGTCTTGCTCAATCAGCAAAACATCATGCTTTTCTGCAACCAAGGAGCGACAGAGGGCAGAACCAACTTTTCCCCCTCCGACAAGGATAATTTTCATAATAAAACCTACTTCTTCATTATGTAACTATCATACCTTTTTTCAAGAAAAAATGCACCTACTAGCTAATCAGCAGAGTTTTTAGTAGGAAATTTGTTATAAGGTAAAACTATACCCTATACCTGTTAAATCTGGTTATTAAGTACCTTTGCACCATTCCTCTGGCTATTATCTTTTTGATGACAACTCATCCTAGTCAGTTTGCTTCTAGTTTAAATCAAATTGGTGTGCCTTACAAGATTGCCTATTCAGTCAGCCTGACCTTGCGCTATATTCCAGATTTGCAGGAAGAATTCTTTACAATCAAGATGTCTCAGGAAGCGCGTGGGATGGAATTATCCAAGAAAGCTTCTCTCATGCAACGAATCAAAGGTAATCTGCGCATTATTACGCCCTTGATTTTTAGCTCACTAGAACGCATTGATACCATCGCGACCGCCATGGAGCTCCGACGCTTTGGGAAAGAGAAAAAACGCACTTGGTATAGTTATCAGGCCTTGAAAAAAGGAGACTATCTTACCTTGCTCTTGGCAGCCTTGTTTTTAGTAACTAGTTTACTACTTATCTTGCAGAATCATGGACGATTTTACAACCCTTGGAAATAGCTTGAAAAAATTGAAAAAATCAAGTCGTTTCTATTGACAATGATTCTGAAAGTGTTATACTAAGAAAGTAGTTTCGCTGATTTACTTCAAACCTGTTGTGAGGTAAGTTAACGATGCCTTAACCACGCTGTTTGCTGAGCTTGACTCCGGGCAGTGTGGCTATTTTTTTGCAATGGTGAAAGGAAGCAAGTCATGACAAATCACATTGTATTATTTGAACCACAAATTCCACAAAATACAGGCAATATCGCGCGTACTTGCGCTGCGACCAATTCTCCCCTCCACATCATCAAGCCAATGGGCTTTCCTATTGACGACCGCAAGATGAAGCGAGCTGGTTTGGATTATTGGGATAAGCTAGAGATTTATTTTTACGAGAGTTTGGAGGATTTCATGTCTCAGATGAAGGGAAAACTCTATCTGATTTCGAAATTCGCTGAGAAAGTGTATTCTGAGGTGGATTTATCGACTAACGAAGACCATTATTTTCTCTTTGGACGTGAAGACAAGGGCTTGCCTGAGGACTTTATGCGAGAACATCCTGAAAAGGCTCTCCGTATTCCTATGAATGATGAACATGTCCGCAGTCTCAATGTGTCTAATACCGTCTGCATGATTGTCTATGAGGCTCTTCGCCAGCAGAACTTTGCAGGTCTTGAGCTTGTTCATACCTATGAAGCAGATAAATTGAAATAAAAAATGAAAATGAAAATGAACAAAATGCTTGCGCTTGCAAGCGTTTTTTGTTATGATAAAAGAGTCTTCAGGGCAGGGTGTGATTCCCGACCGGCGGTGACTTTAACTAGGAAATGATCTTTTCCTTTTATACTTTGTTGACAAGCTTTGCCTAACCAGAAGTTATGCCTACAGCTTGTCGCCTAGTCTAAAAGAAAAATCTCTATTTCCTTCTCTTTAAAGAAGTCCGCGAGCGCAAGCTGATGTGGTGAGATTCCACAACCGACAGTATAGTCTGGATGGGAGAAGACGAAAGAATAGCTTTGTCTGTTCTGATAGATTTATAGCTAAACTGTAACCGCTTGCTTGAATTTCCTTAATAGAGTGAGAGGGAACTTTTGGGATATAAAAAGTGAGAATAGATAGAGGAATCCTTTCTAACTTCTTCTGATTTTATAGAAAATTGGAGGAACCTGTTATGACAAACACACGTCGACTTTCGACCATTGCGATTTTATCAGCCATCTCATTTGTGCTGATGTACTTTGACTTTCCGCTTTTGCCAGCGGCGTCCTTCCTCAAGATCGAATTTAGTATCTTGCCAGTCCTTGTGGGCTTGGTGGTCATGGATTTGCCTGCTGCTCTAGGAATTCTCTTGCTTCGCTCACTCTTGAAATTGCTTCTTAACAGCCAGGGAGTGAATACTTACATTGGTTTGCCAATGAATATCGTAGCTTTGGGAGTTTTTGTCATCGTATTTGCTTTGATTTGGAAAAAGGAACGGACAACCCTTCGTTTCCTACTAGGCTCTCTAGCTGGGACTATTGGTTTAACCGTGGCTATGTTGGTTCTCAACTATGTTTACGCTGTTCCTCTGTACGCTAAGTTTGCTAACTTTGATATTGGAAAAATTTTGGGACTTTCCAACTACCTAATGACCATGGTATTACCTTTTAACTTGATTGAGGGTGTAATCTTTTCCGTTTCATTCTGGTTGTTGTATGTTCTCTTGAAACCAACCTTAAAACATTATGAGAGATAAACAAACATTTTTAATGAAGGGCAGTTTTGCCCTTTTACTTTTCGTTATTCTTGGCTACATGGTCAAATTTTACCCTGAAACGCTGGTCGGTTTTGATCAACCGATACAGACTGCCGTTCGAGGAGACTTGCCAGATTACTTGACTATTCTTTTCCGAGCTATTACACGTCTGATTGATATTCCAGTGATTATCACTTGGGTTGCCATTACAGCTTTTGTCTTTTATCGTAAGCGGTGGAAGATAGAAAGTTTCTTCATGCTGGGAAATCTAGCTTTGGCAGGTCTTTTAATCGTGACATTTAAAAATATCTACCAGCGCCCACGACCAGCTATTTTACACTTGGTAGAGGAGAAGGGATTTTCCTTTCCAAGTGGCCATTCTCTGGCTGTAACCTTGATGGTCGGTTCTCTGATTGTCATTCTCAGTCAACGGATGAGAAATCCAGTCTGGAGAAAAATCGTACAAATCGTCCTTGGCCTTTACTTAGTCAGTGTGTTGGTATCAAGGGTCTATCTGGGAGTTCACTATCCATCAGACGTCTTTGCCAGTCTCTGTGTGGGTTTGGGAGTCCTGTTTATAGAGTTTCCCTTCTATGACAAGCTCCGCTTCCAATGGCGATTTAAAGGTAAGCAGAAGTGAATATCAAATTCTCTTGAGGAGAAAGAAATGAAAGTCAGTATAGCAGATCTTCATCCGACTCAACTATATTTATCAGAAAAGAAGTTGCAATATATTCAGATGCTTTATCAGTCTGTAGAACTAAACAATGTTGATCCAATTAGTATTCTTGCCTTTGGAAATTGCTTGTTGATTACAGATGGGCATCACAGGGCTTATCAGGCTTTATTGGCAGGTCGGGATACAATTTCTGCTGAGTTTGATAGAGACGGCGGTGATGAACTATATCATCTCTATGCGCAAGCTTGTGAGGAAAGAAAGATTTATTCTGTTCTGGATTTAAAAAATCATATCTTACCTCAAGATGAGTATGAAGCAAAATGGTATAACTGGTGTGAGGGTTTTAATCAAGCAGCAACTCTCTTATTGAAAAGGAAAGCAGATGAAACAGATTTTACAAATAGATAATTCACTACGTCTCGTTCCTTATTGTAAGGTCAATCATTGTGAGGAAGCTTTTGCTTGGTATCAGAATGTGGACTTGGTTTACCTCGTAGATGGGGTGAAGCTTCCTTATAGTCAAGAAACTTTGGAAGCCATGTATTCCTATTTGGATCAGCATGGTGAACTTTTTTGGATTGAAGTCAAGGAGAAGGGAGAATGGTTTCCAATTGGGGATGTTACACTATCTCAGGATAATTTCCCCATTGTGATTGGGAATCCCGCTTACCAACATCGAGGACTTGGAAAAAAGATTCTAAGTGCTTTGATTGAATTGGCTCGAGTAAAAGGATGGAGAGAATTGAGAGTCAAGGAAATCTACACCTACAATCATGCTTCTAGGAGGTGTTTCAAGTCGCTTGGATTTGTGGAAAATGGAGCAACAGAAAAAGGAACGAGTTTTATACTGAAATTAGTCTAATCTAACTTGTTTTTTAACTAAAAATCTGATAAACTATGTAGTAATTGAATAGAAATCTGCAAGACTAGTAACTCAAGGGAAGTATATCAGGGAGGAGAGCCGTGACTGCAAGCTCTCTATATGAAAGCTGGGTGAATTCACTTGCGCATGGATTTAGAAATGAAGGTCTGACTTGTCAGATGAAAACGGATGGTACCGCGTGTCAACGCTCCGAGTGGAGTTTTTGGCATGTGGTTTTCTTTTTATCTACGAGCGACTGATGGAGGAATTATGTCAACTATTAAAGAACAATTAAAAGCGCTTCGCGAAGAAACGCTGGCTAGCTTGAAGCAGATTACTGCTGAAAATGAAAAAGAGATGCAAGATTTGCGTGTCTCAGTCCTTGGGAAAAAGGGTTCTCTTACTGAAATCCTCAAAGGGATGAAAGATGTCTCTGCTGAGATGCGTCCAATTATCGGGAAACACGTCAATGAAGCTCGTGATGTCTTGACAGCAGCCTTTGAAGAAACAGCTAAACTCTTGGAAGAAAAGAAAGTCGCAGCTCAACTAGCTAGCGAGAGTATCGATGTGACACTTCCAGGTCGTCCAGTTGCGACTGGTCACCGTCACGTTTTGACACAAACCAGTGAAGAAATCGAAGATATCTTCACTGGGATGGGTTACCAAGTCGTGGATGGTTTTGAAGTGGAGCAAGACTACTATAACTTTGAACGTATGAACCTTCCAAAAGACCACCCAGCTCGTGATATGCAGGATACATTCTATATCACAGAAGAGATCTTGCTCCGTACTCATACATCTCCTGTGCAGGCGCGTGCCATGGATGCCCATGATTTCTCTAAAGGTCCTTTGAAAATGATCTCACCAGGGCGTGTGTTCCGTCGTGATACGGACGATGCAACCCACAGTCACCAGTTCCACCAAATCGAAGGCTTGGTTGTTGGGAAAAATATCTCTATGGCTGACCTTCAAGGAACCCTTCAGTTGATTGTGCAAAAAATGTTCGGTGAAGAGCGTCAGATCCGTCTGCGCCCATCTTACTTCCCATTCACAGAGCCATCTGTTGAGGTGGATGTTTCTTGCTTCAAGTGTGGTGGAGAAGGCTGTAACGTATGTAAGAAAACAGGTTGGATCGAAATTATGGGTGCCGGTATGGTTCACCCACGTGTCCTTGAAATGAGTGGTATCGATGCGACTGTTTACTCTGGATTTGCCTTTGGTCTTGGACAAGAGCGTGTAGCTATGCTCCGTTACGGAATCAACGATATCCGTGGATTCTACCAAGGGGATGTCCGCTTCTCAGAACAGTTTAAATAATGATTAGAAAAGTAGAAATGGCAGATGTTGAGGTGTTGGCTAAAATAGCCAAACAAACCTTTCGTGAAACATTTGCTCATGATAATACGGAAGAGCAGTTACAGGAATACTTTGAAGAGGCTTATAGTCTGAAAACTTTGTCAACTGAGTTGGAAAATCCTGACTCCGAAACCTATTTCATTATGCATGAAGAGGAGATAGCTGGTTTTCTCAAAGTCAACTGGGGAAGTGCTCAGACTGAGAGAGAATTAGAGGATGCTTTTGAAATTCAACGCCTCTATGTGCTACAAAAATTTCAAGGATTTGGACTAGGTAAGCAACTGTTTGAATTCGCTCTTGAACTTGCTGAAAAAAATAGTTTTTTCTGGGCTTGGCTAGGTGTTTGGGAGCATAATACAAAAGCTCAAGCGTTTTATAATCGATATGGTTTTGAAAAATTTAGCCAACATCATTTTATGGTTGGTCGAAAAGTAGATACGGATTGGTTACTGAGAAAGAAATTAAGGTAAGAAGATGATTCTTCTATTGAAATGATAGGAAAGGAAAAGAACTAGGGTGACAACTGTCATTCTGGAGAACTAAATTATGCTTGTATCTTATAAATGGTTAAAAGAATTGGTGGACATTGATGTGCCATCACAAGAGTTGGCTGAAAAAATGTCAACTACAGGGATCGAGGTAGAAGGTGTCGAATCACCTGCTGCTGGTCTCTCAAAAATTGTCGTCGGTGAGGTCTTGTCTTGCGAAGATGTGCCAGAAACTCACCTCCATGTTTGTCAGGTTGACGTTGGCGAAGAAGAAGCCCGTCAAATCGTTTGTGGTGCCCCAAATGTGCGTGCTGGAATCAAGGTTATGGTGGCTCTTCCAGGAGCTCGCATCGCTGACAACTACAAAATCAAAAAAGGAAAAATCCGCGGTCTTGAGTCACTTGGGATGATCTGTTCACTTGGTGAATTGGGAATTTCTGACTCAGTTGTGCCTAAGGAATTCGCAGATGGCATCCAAATCTTGCCAGAAAATGCCGTTCCAGGTGAGGAAGTCTTCTCATATCTAGACTTGGATGATGAAATCATCGAACTTTCAATCACACCCAATCGTGCGGACGCTCTTTCTATGCGTGGGGTGGCTCACGAAGTGGCAGCCATCTATGACAAGGCAATCAACTTTAAAGAATTTACTCTTTCAGAAACTGACCAAGCTGCAGCAGATGCTCTTTCTGTGGGCATTGAGACAAACAAGGCGCCTTACTATGCAGCTCGTATCTTGGACAATGTGACTATCGCACCAAGTCCACAATGGTTGCAAAACCTTCTCATGAACGAAGGTATCCGTCCTATTAATAACGTTGTGGACGTGACCAACTACATCCTTCTCTACTTTGGTCAACCAATGCACGCCTTTGACTTGGATACCTTTGAAGGGAGTGACATCCGTGTGCGTGAAGCGCGTGCTGGTGAAAAATTGGTGACCTTGGACGGTGAAGAACGTTACTTGGACGTGAATGACCTAGTCATCACTGTCGCAGACAAGCCAGTAGCCCTTGCAGGTGTTATGGGTGGTCAAGCAACAGAAATCTCTGAAAAATCTAGTCGTGTCGTTCTTGAAGCTGCAGTCTTCAACGGAAAATCAATCCGCAAGACTAGCGGTCGTCTCAACCTTCGTTCTGAGTCATCTTCTCGCTTTGAAAAAGGGATTAATGTGGCAACTGTTAACGAAGCCCTTGATGCGGCGGCTAGCATGATTGCAGAACTTGCAGGTGCGACGGTGCGCAAAGGCATCGTTTCAGCGGGTGAACTTGATACCTCTGATGTGGAAGTTTCTTCAACTCTTGCTGATGTTAACCGTGTCCTCGGAACTGAGCTTTCATATGCTGATGTAGAAGACGTCTTCCGTCGTCTTGGCTTTGGTCTTTCCGGAAATGCAGACAGCTTTACAGTCAGCGTCCCACGTCGTCGTTGGGATATCATAATCGAAGCGGACCTCTTTGAAGAAATCGCTCGTATCTATGGTTATGACCGCTTGCCAACTAGTCTACCAAAAGACGATGGGACAGCTGGTGAATTGACTGCGACGCAAAAACTTCGTCGCCAAGTTCGTACCATTGCTGAAGGGGCAGGTTTGACAGAAATCATCACCTACGCTCTAACAACTCCTGAAAAAGCAGTCGAGTTTACGGCTCAACCAAGTAATCTTACTGAACTTATGTGGCCAATGACAGTAGATCGTTCTGTCCTCCGTCAAAATATGATTTCTGGTATCCTAGATACAGTTGCCTACAATGTGGCTCGTAAGAATAAAAACTTGGCCCTTTACGAGATTGGAAAAGTCTTTGAACAAACAGGTAATCCAAAAGAAGAACTTCCAAATGAAATCAACAGCTTTGCTTTTGCCTTGACAGGCTTGGTTGCTGAAAAAGATTTCCAAACAGCAGCAGTTCCAGTTGATTTCTTCTATGCTAAGGGAATCCTTGAAGCGCTATTTTCTCGTTTGGGACTCCAAGTAACCTATACGGCAACATCTGAAATCGCTAGCCTTCACCCAGGTCGTACAGCTATGATTTCACTCGGTGACCAAGTTCTTGGTTTCCTTGGCCAAGTGCATCCAGTCACTGCTAAGGCTTACGATATTCCAGAAACGTATGTGGCTGAGCTCAACCTTTCAGCCATCGAAGCTGCCCTTCAACCAGCTGCTCCATTTGTGGAAATCACGAAATTCCCAGCAGTTAGCCGTGACGTTGCCCTCCTTCTCAAGGCAGAAGTGACTCACCAAGAAGTTGTGGACGCTATCCAAGCTGCCGGCGTGAAACGTTTGACAGATATCAAACTCTTTGACGTCTTCTCAGGCGAAAAATTGGGACTTGGTATGAAGTCAATGGCTTATAGCTTGACTTTCCAAAATCCAGAAGACAGCTTAACGGACGAAGAAGTCGCACGCTATATGGAAAAAATCCAAGCGTCTCTCGAAGAAAAAGTCAATGCAGAAGTGCGTTAAAGTATCAATCCATCCTTCGGGGTGGATTTTTGCTTTTCAAATAACAATTCAGGATCAAAAATAGACAGTTGAGGAACAGAGAAGATAAATTGGAGTTTACCAGTGTATAATGTACTCATAACTCAAAGTACCCTAAGATTTTTTACTAAAATGAGGATGATAAAAATGGACAGAAATCATTGTAAAGGCTATCAAAAAGGAGTATAATGAGTGCAAGACATTTCGGAGGTGAAAGATGCTAGAAGTAAGAAGTCTAGAGAAAAGTTTTGGACCCAAGCAAATTTTGTTTGGCGTTGACTTTCAAGCGCGACCAGGTCGTATTTTGGGATTAGTCGGGAAAAATGGTGCTGGGAAAACAACGATTTTCCACAGTATTTTGAAGTTTTTAGAATATCAAGGAGAAATCAGTCTGGATGGTCAGGATATTCGTCAAGAGACCTACGCTCGGATTGGCTATCTACCTGAAGAACGCAGTCTCATGCCTAAATTGACAGTCCTTGAACAAGTTCGCTATTTGGCGACTCTAAAAGGCATGGATGCCAAGGAAATCAAGGAAAAACTCCCTCAATGGATGAAGAGGTTGGAAGTGAAAGGGAAGCTGACAGATAAAATTAAGAGTCTGTCAAAAGGAAATCAGCAGAAGATTCAGCTCATTATTACTCTGATTCATGAGCCAGACTTGATTATCTTGGATGAGCCTTTCAGTGGATTGGACCCAGTCAATACTGAATTGCTAAAGCAAGTCATTTTTCAGGAAAAAGAGCGCGGAGCAACCATTATCTTTTCTGACCATGTCATGACCAACGTCGAGGAGCTTTGTGACGATATTCTCATGATCCGAGATGGCCGTGTGGTCTTGCATGGACCAGTTCAGGATGTCCGCAATCAATACGGGAAAACGCGTCTCTTTGTTTCAAGTGAACGAAGCAAGGAAGAATTGGAAAAACTTCCTCATGTTAAACAGGTGAGTTTGACCAAACAAGGCAGTTGGAAATTAATCTTGGAGGATGAGAGCGCTGGAAGGGAACTTTTCCCAATCTTGACTCAGGGGCAATATATCGCAACCTTTGATCAACAAGCGCCAACAATCGATGAAATCTTTAAACTAGAATCAGGGGTGGAAGTATGAGAAATATGTGGGTTGTAATGAAGGAAACCTATCTTCGACATGTTAAATCGTGGAGTTTCTTCTTTATGGTGATTTCACCATTCTTGTTTATCGGTCTATCTGGGGGAATTGGCTACCTCCAAGGGTCTTCTATGGCCAAGAATAGTAAGATAGCAGTAGTAACAACTGTGCCATCTGTGGAAGATGGGCTCAAGGGTACCAATGGTATCAACTTTGATTATAAGGATGAAGCCAGTGCCCAAGCTGCTATCAAAGATGAGAAAATCCAGGGTTACCTAACCATTGACCAAGAGGACAGCGTCCTCAAGGCCGTCTATCATGGTGAAACTTCTCTTGAAACAGGCATCAAGCTAGCAGTAACCAATAAGATCAACGAACTGCAATACCAACTCAATCGTTCGGCAGCCAATTTGTCACAAGAACAGGAAAAACGCTTGGAACAAACAGTTAACTTTACGGAGAAAATTGATGAATCCAAGGAAAATAAAAAAATGATTCAAACCTTTGCGGCCGCAGGGCTTGGTTTCTTCCTTTATATGATTTTGATTACCTATGCTAGTGTCACTGCTCAGGAAGTGGCTAGCGAGAAAGGAACCAAAATTATGGAGGTGGTCTTCTCTAGTATCCGAGCTAGTCATTATTTCTACGCTCGCATGCTGGCTCTGCTTCTTGTGATTTTGACCCATATTGGCATTTACGTCGTGGGTGGACTTGCTGCCATTCTTCTCTTTAAAGACCTACCAATCTTGGCACAATCTGGTATTTTAAACCATATAGGAGAGGCTTTCTCGCTCAACACCTTATTGTTTGTCTTGGTTAGCCTCTTTATGTACGTTGTTTTAGCAGCCTTCCTAGGTTCTATGGTTTCTCGTCCTGAGGACTCAGGAAAAGCCTTGTCGCCTTTGATGATTTTGATTATAGGTGGTTTTTTTGGAGTGACAGCTCTAGGTGCAGCTGGTGACAATCTCATCTTGAAGATTGGTTCATATATTCCCTTTATTTCGACTTTCTTCATGCCGTTTAGAGCTATTAATGGTTATGCAAATGGGTTAGAAGCTTGGATTTCGCTTGCTATTACGATTGCTTTTGCAGTAACGGCAACAGTCTTTATCGGACGTATGTATGCTAGCCTCGTTCTGCAAACAGATGATTTAGGTCCTTGGAAAACCTTTAAACGTGCCTTATCTTATAAATAGAAGAGCCTCGCGAAAGCGAGGTTTTTTAGAGATAAAAAGAGTGGAATTCAGAAAAATATTTTTCATATCTATTGACTTTTAGGGGTGAAATTTGGTATTATAGTAGGCGGTATTGTTTACCCCATTTGAAAGGCCCCGGAACCTTCCAAATACTTTTCGATGGGAAGGAACACCCATCACCGTAAACAAAAATCGAACTATATATAGGAGAAATCATGAACAAAACAACATTTATGGCTAAACCAGGCCAAGTTGAACGTAAATGGTACGTAGTTGACGCAACTGATGTACCACTTGGACGTCTTTCTGCAGTAGTTGCTAGCGTACTTCGCGGAAAAAACAAACCAACATTTACACCACACACTGATACAGGTGATTTTGTGATTGTTATCAATGCTGAAAAAGTTAAATTGACTGGTAAAAAAGCAACTGATAAAATCTACTACACTCACTCAAACCACCCAGGTGGATTGAAACAAATCTCTGCAGGTGAACTTCGTTCTAAAAATGCAGTACGTTTGATCGAGAAATCAGTTAAAGGTATGCTTCCACACAATACTCTTGGACGCGCTCAAGGTATGAAGTTGAAAGTATTTGTTGGAGCTGAGCACACTCACGCTGCACAACAACCAGAAGTTCTTGATATTTCAGGACTTATCTAAGGAAAGGAACAATAAAGTATGTCACAAGCACAATATGCAGGTACTGGACGTCGTAAAAACGCTGTTGCACGCGTTCGCCTTGTTCCAGGAACTGGTAAAATCACTGTTAACAAAAAAGATGTTGAAGAGTACATCCCACACGCTGACCTTCGTCTTGTAATCAACCAACCATTCGCAGTTACTTCAACTGCAGGTTCATACGACGTTTTCGTTAACGTTGTAGGTGGTGGATACGCTGGTCAATCAGGAGCTATCCGTCACGGTATCGCTCGTGCCCTTCTTCAAGTAGACCCAGACTTCCGCGATTCATTGAAACGCGCAGGACTTCTTACACGTGACTCACGTAAAGTTGAACGTAAGAAACCAGGTCTTAAGAAAGCTCGTAAAGCATCACAATTTAGTAAACGTTAATTCGAAAGAATTACTTACTTACAAAGAGCACCTTTCGGGGTGTTCTTTTTGTACGCTATTACTAAATTGGTGAAATTGACACAGTTGTTGCGACTTTAGTCGCTTACAAATGTGGCTGCAACCTGACAAGGTCGGTAGCCTCAAAACGTTAAGAATCAGCTACAATACAGCATCTTCAACACTTCATGGTTCACACCATGGAGTGTTTTTTGATGATTTTTAGCAAAATTCACACCATTTTTCACACTAAATTCACACCATTACTTTTTAAGATTACGATAAGCAATCTCTCTAACAGCCATTGGAATAATATTCGAAGTATTGACATAAGTCTTTGTTGTAATCGTGTCACTATGGGTTAGAGCTTTATAGATTCCATAGTTTAATCCAGTTTTAGATATTTCATTTTCTCCTTTATTTTATTATTTCTTGAGTATTAGCTTCTCAGCAAAAACGTTGAGAGCAAGTGCGACAGAATTTCCATTCAGCGAAGTATCTGATAAGAAAATAGGGTTGACTGCCTCAACAAGAGCATCTTCTGGAAAGACAGTGGTAGAAGCAGGTGTAATAACGTGGAAGGCACCATGAGTTTCACTATTTAGAATATGTCTTTGGTCCTTTCCTTCTTTACCAAAGATATAACGAGGAACGTTTCCTAATTTTTAATAGTAAACTGGACCGATAAATTCTGGTTTCATTTTTAAAGTGTCTGGTATCATAAGTTTTTTCCTTTCTGATTGTAAAATAAAAAGAGTTAAGCTGGTAGCTTCACTCTTGAGTAGTAGTGAGAAGAGAGTTTACGTTTAAACATTCTAGTATAGAATTCCACTTCAGCATGAGAAAATCCTGTGATGAGTGATTTCTTTGCTAAAGAATCTAAATCATTCAAAGCTTGAGTATATAGCTTTGCGATTAGCTTATCAGATGAACTGAAGATTCTATAAGTAAATGTGTAATTATCGTAAAGTCTTTGACATTGTAGTGCTAAAAAAATTTGTCATAGTATCCTCCTTTATTATAAAAGTGAAAAAGCTACTAAGTAAAAAGAAGACTTAGTAGCTTGAGAGTGAGTCTATCTGATAAGGATAGACAGTAGTAAAGAAAAGTTATTTGGTTGAAGGCTTCCTCCTTCACGGTGGCAACGTTTAGCAAGGTGCTTTGCATGAATTACCATCGCTCTCCCAGCCAACCTCAATAGGTAGTCATTATCATACTCACTGGGTTCTCTTACGCCCTTTGGCGAAGCTAGTTCACTTTACTATACGGAAAAGTGCGAAAATCCGAAATGCGTGGAAGCCCACAAAAATGTTTTATATCTTCACTTCAACCATAAGAGACTTGACTTTTCTTTCCAAAACATTTACAATAAAGGTACGAAGTTTAGTGTAGTTTTGGCAATCAGTCCTCTGGTTGTCAGACGCACTTTTTATTAAATTTTCAAAGATCGTGATGCTGAAGTTAAGCATTATTATTTTTATAACATTTATAACTATCGGCTATATTCACATTTTATAACTATCGGTTATAATTGTCAATAGATTTTTGGAAAATTCTTTAAAAATTTTAAGAGGAACATAATGGAATTTTCGGAACGTATAAAAGCTCTAAGAAAACAAGCGAAATTAACTCAAGTTGATGTGGCAGAAAAATTAGGAATTTCGCAACCAGCTTATGCTTCATGGGAACGTGGAGCTAAAAAACCAACACAGGAAAATTTAGTTAAGATAGCACAAATTTTAAATGTTTCAGTTGATTATCTAGTTGGGAATTTAGAAGAAAAAATAGACGAATTGGATAATATTGAATTACTTTTCCGTATGAACTCAAAAGGATTAACTGACGAAGAAAAAGAGATTTTCAAAAAAGAGTTGATTGAGTTTATGGAAGAACGGAAGAGAAATTTTGAGTCCAGAAGTTAGTATATAAATGTTATAAAAGTACAATTTAGATTCTATTAAAAATTTAATTCATGGATAAAAAATGCCAATAGAATTTATTCAGACTTATAATTGAGTGATGTATTACTTGTTAATTTTTTGAAAATATTATATAATAAGCTAGTTTAGGAGGTGAAATTTATGTTTTTAAATACCATAGTATATGATGAACAGCAGTATGAGTCAGTAAAACGTAGTATTTCTACCTATCGAGAAAATTTTAAGAACTATCGTTCTGAACTCGAAAGAAGAGTAGACGATGATGAAGAGCTCAAATTTTTTTATTCTAACATTATATCTGAAAGTATTAAAGTATCTATTTTAGATAAGATTAGTTCTGATAAGTTATTACAAAAAAAATATTCAAATGATTTAATAAAATTTTTAAATTTTTATAGCGGTGTATTATCAAAGGAAACTAATTTCTTAAAACATAATAGTGATGTAGAAAACTCTATTAATATTTTACACAGTAATAATGATAAATTACAGAATAAATTAAAAGATATTTATATTCAATTTGAAACAAACTTTTCGAAAAATGATGATTATAATTTCGAATTAGATAATATTGTAGTAACACTACCAGAAGGAGATAATAATGAAGGTAATCAAGTCGATAGATTCAATTTATCCAACAGAATTAATATTCAATTTAAATAGATTAGATGAAAAACTTTTACCAAATAGTGAGGTTGAAATTAATGTTGGAATAACAGTTAAAGAATTTGAACATGATGACCAAGGAAATTTCAGAGCAATTGTTTCATTCCTATTAAGAGTTGCTGATGAAGAGGAAGATTTATTTAAATTATCGCATCGAATAGAATTCACTAGTTCAGATGAAAACTTTAATATCAAGGATAGGGAATGTAACTTTGCATTGTTTGAAATCGTAGAACCTTATATAAGATATAGATTTAATGAGTTGTTTTCACAAACAAAATTCTCATCTCTTGAGATTCCATATAGATTTTGGGAGACAATTGATGACAGCTCAGAAATATAAACTAAAGCATATCAGATTTAAGTCTAATCGAAGAATTACGCCAACACATGTACATAATGTTGTATTGGAATTATATAAGTGGGCTATTTCAGACTATTCCTGTTATAGAATTATTAATAGTTTTTTTGATTCAAATAGAAATAATAATGAAACTCAAGCAGTTATAGGTTCTCGAATTGAAGATCTTAAAGAAGAACAAGAAGTTCTTTATAATAATTCAGTTAATAGATACAGTTTTTATAAATTGAAGAAATTACTTCTAGATTTATTTAATAATAGTTTGATATCTGCTCAAGACTATCGTATGATATATAGTTATTACCTTGAGTATATCACAATGCAATGGAGAAGAACTTCGGGTAGATTTGGAAAAGTTGTTTATGAACCTTTAATAAAGTATAAGCGGAAGGAACTATTTGGAAATAAAGATTTTTCTAAGTCAAAATGTGATGTAGTGTATAAGAATAATAGAGATAAGTCACTATGTATTTATGAGTGTAAATTTGGGTTATCTACTTTTTACTACCATCTCAGAGTTGATATCAATACTGCAACAGGAAAATTGAAAAAAAGGGGAATTCAAGCTAATCGTAAAATTCAATATCTAGAAGAGTGTAACAATGTTTTTAAAACTAGTTCCGATGTTATTAATCTTGATGTAAAAATTGTAACACTTGCAACTAGAAGTTCTATCATAAGTTCTGTTGGTTTATTAAGAGGTATTGATTTAATGACTAGAGATGAACTAGAGGCCAAAGACTTTTATGACTTGTTAAAAAAATAAGGGAGTCTAGCTGAAGTTAATGAACATTGTAAATAAATCCTTGGAATAATGTTTTTTCAATAATAGACTATTAAGGTTATGATTTTTAAAATATTATATTAATTTTTGTATTGAAGAGTGGACAGACGTCCACTTTTTTTGTATAATAAACTAAACCAAATAGGTTTAGTTTTGCAACTAGTGATTTAAAGGAGGTACTGATTGTTGGATGAATTGTATTCAAGAGTAAGTGAAATCACAAAACAAGTCCTTTATTCCTTTATGAAAGATGAAGAAATTTCAACTCTGAACTATCACTTTCACTACTATTTTGACCATTGTATCGATGTGAGCCAGATTCAAGTCATCCCTCATCATTTTTCAAACCATAAGATTGAAGGGTTGACGGTTATTGATAGACTTGGCATCAGTTTTTCATATGAAAAAGATAGCCCCGTAAACAAACGAAACTTTACCTTGTGTCATGAATTAGGCCACTTTATCTTAAAGCACGTTGGTTCATATTTTACAGAGTCAGTAGATAATCAGGAGTCTATTCTAGAGCGAGAAGCTAATGTGTTTTCAGCTATTGTTCTGATGCCTGATATTGTGCTACTATCCAAGATTTACTACTCTTGTGATACTTTCCAAAAGGTCAAAGAGGATCTAGAGGTTTCAAAGCAGGCTCTTTATTTCCGATTAATTGACTTATTGAGAGATTACCAAGTGGATAATGAATTAGCTATCAAGCAGGCAGTAGATGAATACCTAGACGGTCAAAATGCTTCGCTTCACCATTATTTTCATCAACTGAAAGAAGTATTGATTGAAGAGTTCAATCAATATCAACCCTCGCTTATAGCACAGCTAAAAAAGAGATTGAAACAAACTAATTTCGTGACGAGTCAAGAATTACCAGAATTGCTTGACCAGACAAGGTGGGATGAGATTAGAGCAATAAAGAAATTTAAAGTATGGCTTGTATACAATAAGGGAAAATCTTTAGCTTATGTGTGGGATAGCAACAAACTATCAGAGATTGAAGCAAGAAGAAAGGCGAATTTAGAAATATTAGCCATATAAGTAAAACTCGGAGGGAATAGCTAAAACTGACATAAAAATATATTACACTACAATTATGTGTTGTTATTAATCATACGTTGTACTAAGAGCTTATAAAAGATTTTTATGTATGTTGTGAGGATAGTTCATAGATAAATCAAGTGAAATCAAAAGAATATTAAGTCAATTTAAAGTTATTAATAAGTAAAATATAGTATTAGTAAAAGGAAGAATCAAATGAAAAATTCATTTATTTATATTATAGATTGGACATCTACATTAAGTGCTATTAAAATTGGAAAAGCTGATAATGTTTATTCCAGATACTCTCAATTAAAGTCTAATTTTGGAGAAGCTGACTTAGCAAATTCTTACTGGATCGAAGTTCCAGTCTCTAAAGTAAATGATATCGAAAAATTGATACATTTGCGATTGAAGAGATATCGAAAAGAGATACCAATTAAATCTGATGGATCTACAGAATTTTTTGATATCAATTCTTTTGAAAGTCTTAAAGAAATTTGTAAAGATATGGATTTAACTATTCAAAAAGGAATAAGTGAATCTAAAAAGAAGGATAAGCGAATTATGACTTATGCTGAACAACAACAAAAAGCCAAAGAAAATATTGAAAAATCAATAAGAAAAGTTCAACGAACTCTAAAAAGGCTTATTACTGTTTTTAAGTATTTAAACCAAGAAAAAAATAATTTTGAAATTAAATATATGAAACCAGATGAAAAAGCCTTAATTAGAAGATATTACGAGAGTGACTCTCCAAAAAGATGGATAAACAGTTTTATTATTTGTCCTGAAAAAAAAGTAAAAGGCAAATTTTTGGATTGGCTTCAAAAGAAAAGTTCTTTAGATATATATTACGGAATTGGGGCTGGAAGCAGTTTCAGGAATTTGTTTTCTTATCCCTTAAATGATTCAGACGATGAGTTCGTTACAGATATTTATTTTCAAGAGTACTTCCTAACTAATTTAAAAAATTTAAGAGCATTGGAAAAAAATGATAATCCAAAACAATATGATTATAATCAAAAATACCTACTACCATATCTTGATGAAATCATTTTTCAAATAGAAAAATTTCTAGAAAGAAGACAAGCAGATTTTAACGTTGAAAATTGGTTATATCCAAATTACGAATGGCTAAATAATAGAAATAAGAATAGATGTTCTGAAGTATTTAATCTGCAGAAACCATCAAAAAGAGTAATTAAAGTAAATTTAGAGACTGAAAAAATTGAATCTATAATTGTAACTAGAAAAAATTGGATTTTAAAACTCAAAGATAAAGAAGCAGAGATTTTTATATCGCGCTTACATAATGAAGACAATAGTTTTTCGCATGATCATTTATTTTATTTCGCAGATGAAGATAATTATTTTAAGTTTTTAAATTTTATTAATGATCTATTCATTAAAGATACTAAAGTAATAAACGTAATAGAAACAATTATATATTATCCTAAATCAATTGAAAATAAAATATACTCTATTGATGATCTTGTTGAATGATAGTCTATCTTATAATTTAATTTCTTTAAATCAAGAATGTTTTTCTAAGAATTTTATTAATTAACAGAGCTGTTTTTAAAAAACTTCTTTCCTATCTAGAAATGGATAGAATCTTCCATTATTCATCGCATGAGATAGACATTCCGTGCTAGATTGTGGATATAACGCCTCACATTTTTACGTTGATATTTCTATAGTTCGAGCAAGTGCTATTATACATGTCAAGTACTTCCATTGCTATTTTCTTATTTTAAATTATCCAAGTATTAATTGTTTAACAAATTATCACCTAATGCTATTGATTAAACTATTGAGAAAAAATGCCAAAATTTTGATATAATAGAACTATCAAAAAGTAAAGGAATTGATTGGTATGAACGCAATCACAGCTCACATTGATTACGTAATCGGACGTGTTTTTTCGTTAAGAGAAAGGGGATAATATGAATTACTTAAAATATTTCGTTGATTTCGAAAAAAATATCATAACACTACTTTCTCGAACGATTGGTACAAAACTGAACTTGGTGTCTATGCCGAACTATCAAAATCAGAAAAGGCAATATCAAAAAATGGAGATTTCTCGGAGGAATTTTATAGAGCGAGGTTGGTTTATAGTCTAGTGAAATCAAAAGCATATCCAGCAGAGCATATTTTTGTAGAATATAAAATTCCAAAAGGGAATAACGGGAAAAGTATCAAACCTGATATTGTGATTTTTCAAGAGGATTGGTATAACGATTATCAACTAGCTAAACAGACTAAAGACTATTCTCATCTAAGAGAAAAATATTTACTATTCTTTGAAGCTAAAAAGAATAGTAAAACAATTCAGTCAGCTATTGAAAATCAGTTAAGGTCTGCCATGAGTGAAAGTACAAGTGATTTGCCTATATATGGTGTATACTTTGATAACAAAAATGAACTTTTGATTTTTAAGAAAACAGGTAAAAATGAGATATATCGTTATTATCAAGATAAGAGACCTTTAAAGGGAAGTACAGGATTAAATTCTTGGAATTTATCACTAAGAGACCAATTATCACAATTACCATCTTACGAAGAATTGATTAAGGCATCTGAAACTTATTCAAATTTATCAAATCAATTTGTAATACACATGGAACCGATGGACCAAAAAGCGTTTGGTGAAGTTGTGCAGTCTCTGATAAAAGAAGCAGACAAAATACACCCAGATGGGAATGTGAAAGAACTTATTGTTGAATTCTTAACTATTAAAATTTTTGATGAAAAGCGTTCTATTGAATTAAATAGACATGTTGACTTTTATATTGAAAATGATGAGATTGAAATTAATGGGTTAGGAAAGCTAACGTTTAGAAAACGAATTGCGGAATTATATAATTCTGCAAAACTAGAGTACCGAAAATTATTGTCAACTTCTCGACAAGTCTTTAATTATGATGATAAATACCGACCTGATAGCAACAGTGATGAGAAATTTTTAATCGCAGTTATCAAGCAACTTCAACAATACTCGATTTTAAATGCTCCTAATGATGCTTTCAATCAAATCATTTTTAACAACTTTGGTCAAGAAGCAGATAAGGCTTCTAAATCACAATTTTTTACTCCGATTCCAGTTGTTAACTGTTTGGTAGAGATGATAAATCCAAGAGTGGGAGAGACTGTTGTTGACCCAGCTGCTGGTATTGCAGACTTTTTAGCAATGACTTATAAATATACTCATCCAAACAAAACTTCCAGCCCCGCTACAAATATTTTTGCATTTGATATAGATAAGGATAATTTGAAGTTAGCGGAATTAAACCTCGTATTAAATGGAGACGGAGGTGCTCAAATTCATCAATTAAATTCTCTATCGCAAAAATTAACAGTTTCTGGTGTCCCCACAACTGAGGGAGAATTTACTACAGTTGAATTTAACAAAGACGATTGGTCTTCTAAGATAAGTCAAACAAGAGATGTATTATCATATGATATTGTTTTGACTAACCCTCCTTTTGGTAAAGGAAGGGATTTATCAACAGGTGATAAAGGTATCTGGGATTTACCTATTGAAACTCTAAAACTATATGATACATTTATAAACAAATTGGATATAGACGATTCATTACCCAAAACGATGGATATGGGGGCGTTGTTTCTAGAAAATAGCGTTAAACTTTTAAAAGAGGGAGGACGAATGGCTATTATTTTGTCTAATTCTCTTGCTACAATAGAAGAGTGGATAAATGTAAGAAAATGGTTCTTATCAAAAATGCGTTTAGTAGCCACCTTAGATCTTCCATCTAATTCATTTGGAGAGACAGGAGTTGCAACTACGGTTATCATTGCTTATAAACCTAAAAGGGAAGAACAAGACATGCTAGATAAGGACTATTCGGTATATATGGCTAATGTAAATAACTTGGGTTATCAGGTAAAAACTGTTAATCGAGTTATTACATTTGTACCAACATTTAAACGTGATTTTAAAACATTTGAAACTCTTGATGAAATAGACGAAGATTTCACTGATATTATATCCGACTTTAGAGATTATTTATTAAGCCAAGAGCCATCAATTAAGCAAGCTTTTTTAGGAGAGTGAGCTTATGAAAGTTTCTATTTCAGATTTTAAAAATAATGATTTTTCTTTTTCGCAGGCGTATTATGCTGGTAGAGTATTGCCTCACAACACTGAGTTAGTACCACTGCTGAGTTTATTAGAAAATGAACCAGAAAAAGGGATAGAATTTGGTTCGGACAATTATGTAGATAGTAGATATATAAATTCAGTCCCTTTTGTTAAGATTTCAGATATTTGGGAGGGGCAATTTACTTTCAATTCTAGTCGTGAAACCGAATTAGTTGCTCCGCTAAAGAATTATAAATCTCTCAATAATGGCGATTTCGTTATTCAAACAGCTTCAAAACAATTAGGGAAAATCAGTTTATACATCGGTCAAAAGTCAGTTGCTTATAATTCACATCTTAGAATTATAAGATTTAAGAAGTTCCATTTTTATTTGTTAGCATTTTTCAATAGTCAGTTAGGGTTAAATCAATTCATCCAGAGAGGATCAATTCAAGGAGTTGATAATTTTTCTAAGAAAACTTTCGACAACCTACTAGTACCGATTCCTCCTAAAGAAAGTTTAGATAAAATATCTCAACTTTCTCAAAAAATCGTTGAAATTGAAAAACAAATGTGGACCATACGGAAAATTATCAATGAGATTTTTGATAATCATGTCGGCGTAAACGGAGAGCAATTATTACTTACTCAGCGTAGAAATTCAGTTGTTTCAATTAACCAATTATCTGAACGTGCTTGGAATTTTCGAGAACACTCCCATGATTTCTCTCAACTAATCTCACGTATTATAGACACTTCCTATTTAGCACCTGAGTACCTAGATGTGAATAAAATACGTGGAGGGAATACTCCAAAACAAAGATTTATTGGTGAGACAAATGAATATGAAACACATTGGATAACACCTACCGATTTCGACGATTTTGGATTTATTGAAGAAAAACAATCAATTGCTTCTACTAATCTTAAAAATATAAATCGTCCTACTTTAATGGTAGTTAATAGGACATCTCGTAGCAATGGAGAATATGTTGGCATTGCAGGTTATATAGATGGACATAGACTAGCTCATAATAATCAAGGTGTATATTGTTATGATGACGCTTCAAAAGAACATCTTCTTTATTTAACTGCTCTAATTAACTCGAATCTTTATCGTTATTTGTTTCAGTCGGTGGGAAAAGGTTCAAAAATGCGTGAGATTAGGAGTTCAGACCTAGCTAGGATACCAATGTTAAAACTTAAACAAGATAAAGAAAATGATATAATTACTTTGATGAGTAACCAAAGTAAGAATGGATATTTAGATTTAGCACAAGAACGTGTCAGAATAAAATCAGAAATTGAGAAGTATTTTAGCACAGGTATATTTTTAGAGACACCTTGATTTAAATGAGTATAAAAAGGCGATTTCTGCTTGGAAGTCGCCTTTTTGTATTAACGAAAACACTACATATTGTGGTGGGTGTAAACTGGTATATAGTACTTACGAGAATGTCATAGATTAAGTCTTTTATATATTGCTCTCTTATTTCAACTTTCCGAAATCTAGAGTTATAGTTTTTAGGTTTTGCTTCTTCAAAACACTTCCTCCCTATCCAAATTTGGATAGGGCTTTTTATTGTTCAAAATTCGACTTAGTATTTCAACACTAGATTTCAAGTAAAATAACTCCGTTTTACTCAATTCATTTTCATAATTGTTCTCTATATTTTTACAATGACGCTTAATATGCCATAATGCTCGTTGAATATTTTTTTCTTTTAAATTTTTCATGACTATATCATACTATAATCAATATCAAAATAGATTTTATTTTCTCAACTGTTCAAAATTTAGCCTGAACTGTGCTAATGTATCTACGCTTTTAATTGGATAGCTTATTACTAATTAATTTTAACTGAAGTCTAAAATTAGATGTTTAAATAAAAAAAGCAAGCATTTATAGCTTGCTTAAGAAATTAAAGATTTCGCTCTTGGACTTTACGAAGTAGCTTTTCTTTGTCCTCTTCAAGTTCAAGTTGGTGAATTTTAGCGTGGCAATTTGGACAAACTGCGATTGCATTTTCAATTGTGTCCTCGCCGCCTTTTGATAAGTATTCAATATGGTGAACATGTAAAAATGGTTTACCTTTTACTTCAAAGGGAGCTTTATTATCACATAATTGACAAATTCCTTTAGCAAGTTCTTTTACATATTCTTTTATTGCAGGGGAACGTTCATAAGTCAAAGTAGATACTCTTCTAAAAAGATGTTTATTTTTATTTGAATTGCTTTTTTCAATTGCTAATTCTCTAATTTCTTGAACATTCTTACGTAATATTGTTTTTTCTAATTTTTCTTCATTTTGTATTAATGTATCATTATTTGGGCAATACTCTGAAGTTTTTAATTTTAGAGGGAATTTATAGACAATACGCTTATTATTATTTTTATCAGGTTCAATTTCTTCGAAAGGTGGTTCAGCAAGCTCAATTATACCTGCATAGGTATACTCTGCGTCTTTAAAGACTTCAAATAAATGTACAGTAACACCATTGTTACAAGATTCCATTAAAGTTCTGTTCTGAGCATAATCAAGTTTTTGATCACCTACTTGTCCCATTCCGGTATAGTAAAGTATATTACCTATGGTAAACAGATTTACCTGTTTGTTTTGCTATGAGAACAAGAGTATTAGTTGTATTTGATTTTCTCATACCACCTTGTTTGGAACATCTAAAAACTTTGGCAATAATATCATTAGTATAGATGTCATTTATTTTCAAATCATCAATAGTTTTGATATTGCTACTACTCTGAGTGTTTGTCATAAAAACCTCCAAATTATGGTATACTACTAATTGTAGTATACCATAATTTGAATACATATGATAAATTATGATGGAAGTTGATTGTTATTGTAATGAATGCTTAGGCTACTTTAGTTATGATGTTTATGAAATAGATAACTTCAAAAAATATCGATGGAGTTGTTCTGAGAATACAGAGGATGCATAGAAATTTTCTATAATATTAGTTACATTAAAGATCTATACAGAATTTATTTTCTAGATATATAATAACCCTTATCAAAAATAAGAACATTGATAGAAGGTAATTGTATAGATAAATGAGATTCGGATGTTGTTTCAATATATATGATATTATCTACTATTTTTAGAATCATTGTATATTATGTTATAATAAAATTGTACGATTGTTTGTTAATTTTTCTCGATATTGATATGAAATTGTTGAGATTAATTAGATGAAGTAATTTGGAGATTTTAAAATAAATGATATTTAAAAAAATAAATAACTTAGCCTCTATTATCCAATTATATAATTCAAAACCAACTTTATTTCCGAAAAAAGTGTTAGATGATGTGACTGCATTAAAAAGTCTGGTAGAAGAATTAGATAAAGTAATAGAAAAAGTGTCGACTACTCAAATAACAAATAATTTTTTAATTGGATATGAATTTGAACGTTTGCATCAAGAATTTGATTTATTAAAAGCAGTTAAAGTTCATCAGTCAGACTCTGAACAAAAGATTGTTATTAATATAGAACTGAAAAAAAGTAGTGCAAAGAAACATGAGATCGAAAAACAGCTTAAGAATCATCAATTTTATTTTAATAGAGTTGGTATAAAGTATACAGATATGTATCTTTTTGGCTATTGTGAGGACAAGAAACAATTTTTTGAGTATGCCAAAAAATCAGGTAATGAGTACGAACTTATAAAAGTCTCTAGTGAACGAATTTATGAGATATTATATAAGTTTCGTATGTGTAGATATTTTGATATAGATGAGATTTTTAAAGTAGAGAATATACTAATTTCCCCTCTAAATAATTGGGAAGAGTTTGTTAAAAAAATTATTTATTAACAGATGTACAAAGGCAGTTAAGGGACAACTTATTAACAGCAGATAAAAAAATAATAAGAGTCACAGGTTCAGCAGGATCAGGGAAGACATTAGTTTTATATGATGTGGTAAGAAATTTAGTAGCTAAGGAAAAAGAAGTTGTTGTAATACCATGTCATACAAAGATTAATGCACACAGTGAACTAGCTAAAAGTATTAATTTTACAACTATTGGTATTGGCAGTTTGAATTATAAAAAAAATTATTCCGAATTAGTCAAAGCTAATTATATATTCGTTGATGAAGCTCAACGGATTAGTAGGAAACAAATAAGTTATCTCCTTTCAAAGTTTGATGATGGAAATTTAGAGAGAATATTTTTTTTCTATGATGAACTTCAATGGTTAAAAAGCGGAGAAAAATACATAAGCAAATATTTAAAAACCATTGAACCGGATAACTCCAAAGATTTTAATTTAAAAGGGAGTGTTCGAAGTAATTATTTTATTACTTTATTTGCCATGAATTTATTATATTCAAAAGATAAAAATAAAAATGATAACTATAAAGACACAATAGTTGAACTAATTAAAAAACGGAAGAATTTTTTATTTAGAGATTTAAAAAAATATAATGTTAAACCTACAAGTTCAGTAAATATTTATTATTTTGATAATCATCAAAGTGCAAGAGAATTTATGTCAACTACCCCTGAGACTTTGGGATCAACTCCGTTATATTTTACCCCATCGAAAAATGGTATTCATGATGGAAAAAGAATCCATTACTCTAATCCAATCAATGATGAGATTACGGATCCTTCAAGAAACCCTCATAAATATATGGGAAGAGAGTTTGATAGCGTGACCGTGCCAATGGATTCAAAATTTTCTTATGATAAAGAAGGAAATTTAGTTGTAAAGGAGAAATGCAATAATAGTGATCCTGTTCAGATGCTTTATGAAATAGTAACGAGAGCAAGAAAAGAACTAAATATTGTAGTAATTGATAATTTAGCTTTATATGAAAAATTAGAGCAAATAAAACAAAATACAGAGAAAATGTTTCGTGATGGAGAAATTAGTAATTAACGTGTAGGTTCAATCCTGGAAGAAGAGTTAGAAATTAAGGTTCTACTCGTCAATGATCCAGAAATTGTTGTAAAACAGTTCCTAACGGCAATATCATTGAATTTGTGTGTGATTTAGTAACTTTGATTGCTAGATTTGGGGTATTATTTTATCTCTACCAACACTGATAAATCTTCCAATAAAAAAGATTGTAGATATAGAAGTTAATTTTTACAGAACTAAATTATTACCCTATTTAGAATCTATTAATTCATATTTTATGAAATTAATTAATAGATATTGTTCTTAAAATCCTTGATATTGTGCTGTTTTTACCCCAACTGAAACCCATACTTTCCAAACCAGGTCTTAAGAAAGCTCGTAAAGCATCACAATTTAGTAAACGTTAATTCGAAAGAATTACTATACTTACAAAGAGCACCTTTCGGGGTGTTCTTTTTGTACTTTCTTACTAAATTGGGGCAATTGACACAGTTGTTGCGACTTTAGTCGCTTGCAAATGTGGCTGCAACATGACGAAGTCAGTTGCCTCAAAACGTTAATCAATACGATTATATCAACGTTTACAGACATTCAAGAATTTTCTCTTGGATGTTTTTTTTGTCTAAAAATCAAGAGTTTCCCTGAAAATTTCCACCATTGATTTTTACAGCAGAAACATGAAATATTTTTAATACATATTTTTAAAAATGCTCGATCTTATTTTTAGTATAAAAATTATAATATCTTTTGCTGAATATTTACTAAAGTGATAGTCAAAATACAAAACTACTCTCAAAAAATGAGACTTTTAATCTCACTTTTTGAGAGTAGTTTGTTGATATAAAAGTAAAATTTATTTGATAGAGGAGAGCATATTAATTTCAAAGTATACTTTACCTTATTTCTCTATATAATTACAAACATTATTAATCTGTTCGTGAATTTCTGTGCCAAATTTTTTTTCAAAAAATGCACTTCCGATTGTAAATGCCCAAGGATTTGTATCAATTACTTCATTCAACCGTTCATAACAATCAATACTTCCGGCCAAACAGACGGGAGCTTGTATGGCTTGAGTAAAAGCATTATTTAGCTCCAAGGGGTCACCAGTATAACGGTAACCTAGTAAGTCAAAGCCATAGACCCCTTTTTTTAAGTATTCTTTCGCCTGAGAAATCATATTTTCTATAGTACCTTCCAAAATAGATGGACGCTCTTTAATTTCTCCTACGAATGGCATGTACTTTATGTTATTCTCTTTACAAAACTCGTTGATTGAATCAAAGTAGACAGTCCCCATTAAAACATCGCATCCGCACTCTTTTGCAATTCGTGCACCTTGAAGACCATTCTCTTCATCGTATTCCACAACTTCAAGAAAAGTAGTTTTACCGTAAGACTTCATTTCTGAAAATAAAGACTTCATTTCCGAAATTGGAAGTGGTTTTTCTTTAAATCCCCAAAATTCGGCTTTGGTGTTCTTACATGATTCGAAGATTTCTCGTGCATTTTCAATTGTGTGATCATTATGCGTCAGCATAACAATTAATTTAGGTGAGTTCATAAAAGTTCCTTTTGATGTTAATTCTAAGTTATTTTTCTTAAAAATAAAAGTACTTAGGTTACTGTCTAATCATTTCTTTAGGAATGAGTTTCGGATCGTACATGACTTTTGAATGATTTTTCAAAATAAGCTCTTTTTCCAAAGTTTGTTCAGTTATTCTATCAAGTTTTTCACGATAAATCATGGAGTTGCGATAGTAATAATTGCCTTCTTTTTTGAAATGATGATTTTCTTCAACTATCTGATAAGTGAACGGAAATTGTGATTCACTTCTTAATTCCCCGAAGAGAATTTCATTTTCAGTCCATGTTCTCAATTGAATAAGTTGGTCAGTATTATTTTTAAAACGATAGTCCTGATGATTATACTGTACAGAAGTTCCATTCGCAAATGGTTTCCGAGTCCCCTTATCAGGGTCTAATGCATCAGAGTGAGAATGAAATTCTGTAATTTTCATAGGACTATGAACAATTAAAAGATGAAGCAAGTTAGCTAAATTACATAGCCCTCCGCCAATATCAGGTTCTACTTTCCCATTAATAATAACTCGCCCTTCCTGGTATCCTTTTTTCTTAGTTGTATTACCAACTAAACTCCAAAAAGAAAATTCTTCTCCTGGATGAATGATAATGTTATTTAGATTTTTACTAGCAATCTGTATGTTAGTAGCTTTTCCTTTTTGAAGAGTAATATCAATGCCAGGACCACGTTTTATCAGTTGGGTAGAATATGATGAAACTAAGTTAGGTAATATCTTTTCTTGACGAATTTTAGAGAATTTTTTTCCTTGTTTAAAGTTCTGTATATGTCGTTTTAGATTTTCTTTTTTTAAAGAGATTTTATATGTTGTAGGACTAATTTCACAAAATAATAGATCCTTATTCCAAAAAACCATGTTGTTTCTCCTTTTTGATCACATCTAAATTTTTATTTTTTTGTCTCAAAAATGGGTAAGTATGAAGTATTAATTTTTCAACCCATCGTTTTTTACCAATTCCGCCTTCTTTAGGATCATATAAAAAATCAACTAAGATAGTGGAGATATTTGCACGACTAGCTCCGAGCACATCTGTAAAAAGTTGATCTCCAATCATAACTGTTTCAAATGGTTTTAGCTGCATCATGTCAAGAGCTTTTTTAAAGTTCTTAGGATTTGGTTTTTCCGAAAGTGGGATAAAGGGAACAGATAAATGTTGATTAAATTGTGTGATTCTTTCTTCGTCGTTGTTTGACAAAAGAAAAATTTGGAAACCAATGGCTTTGAGATTTTGAAAAAGTTCAATAACTTGTTCTGTAGCGGGGGCGCCATGCATCACAAGAGTTTGATCGATATCAAAAATTAATCCTTTAAAACCAAGTTGATATAATCTTTGATAGGGGATATCAAAAACAGTTTTTGCTCGTGCTGCTGGCATGAATGGAAACATATTGTGTAAAGCCTTTCATTGAATATATAACAATAATTCTAGCACATATATAGAACAAGGTCAATACCACTATTAAGTGTGTAGCAGAAATAGATATTCCTAGTAGACAACCGTCCACTTTTTTTATATAATAAAATTAAACCTTTTTGGTTGAGTTTTAAAAATATGGATTCAAGTATCGATTAGTCTTTCTAAGGGAGATAATGTCCATTAAATTATCATAATAGGAGGTGAAGTATGTATCAGCCAGAAAAATTAAAGGCTCGGAGGAAAGAGTTAAAACTGACACAGAGGGAAATTGCAGAGAAACTTGGGATTAGTTTCCAGGCTTACTCAGCTTGGGAACGTGGAATCAAAGAACCGTCTAAGGAGAAGGTAGCCCAGTTAGAGAACATTTTAAAGGTATCCAAAGGATATTTTACTCAGATCGAGATTGTCCGTCTCTACCATAGCCTCTCCAAGCAAGGGCAGGAGAAGGTTGTTCTCTATGCTCGCAACCTATCTCAAGAGGAGAAAGCCCAGAAAGTAACAGCGATGCCAGAGCGCCTCTACGAGTACCGTGTTTATGAACGCATGTCAGCAGGGATTGGGGCTTCGGTCTACGATGATCAGAATTTTGATACGGTTTACTTTAATGAGGAACTAGCCCATGATTTTGCGTCCTGGGTGTCTGGGGACTCCATGGAACCTAAATACCAAAATGGTTCAGTGGCTCTGATTCGAGAGACAGGATTTGACTATGATGGGGCGGTTTATGCAGTGGTTTGCAACAATCAGACTTATATTAAGCGGGTTTATCGTGAGGAAGATGGCTTGCGTCTGGTCTCTATCAATCCTAAATACAAAGATATTTTCATCTCCTATGAGGAAGATCCTCGGATTGTGGGGATTATCGTTGGGAACTTTGTGCCGATGGAGGGCTAGACTATGGGCTACTTTGATTATTCCAGAGAGCCCAAAAGTGACATTGCCTTTGTCGATATGAAATCCTTTTATGCTAGTGTTGAGTGCGTGAAAAGGGGATTACATCCGCTGAAAACCTCGCTTTGTGTCATGAGTCGAGCGGATAATTCAACTGGTCTTATCCTAGCCTCCTCTCCCCTGTTTAAGAAGATTTTTGGCAAGTCAAATGTTGGTCGGGCCTATGATTTGCCTTTTGATATCAAAACGCGAAAATTTTCCTATTATAATGCTCGAAAGCAAGGGCTACCTACCGACTCAGACTATGTTCGCTACATCGAAGATTGGGCTCAAGTTACCTTGATTGTCCCTCCTCGAATGGACGAGTACATTGCAGTCAATATGGAAATCCAGCGAATCTTTCAAAACTATGGCAGTCCAGATGATATTTATCCTTACTCTATCGATGAGGGCTTTATTGACCTAACTAGTTCGCTCAACTATTTCATCCCAGCTAAGAGTCTCTCTCGCAAAGACAAGCTGGATCTGCTTTCTGCCCGTATTCAGAGGGATATTTGGAGGCAGACAGGGATTTACTCTACAGTAGGTATGTCCAATGCCAATCCCTTACTAGCCAAGTTGGCTCTGGATAATGAAGCCAAGCACACTCCGACCATGAGGGCCAACTGGTCTTACCAGGATGTGGAAGAGAAGGTCTGGGCAATCCCTAAGATGACGGATTTTTGGGGAATTGGCAGACGGATGGAGAAACGCTTGCATGCTCTGGGGATTTATTCCATCAAGGAATTGGCAACCAGCAATCCAGACCAGTTAAAGAAAGCTCTGGGTCAGGCTGGTCTGCGTTTGTGGTTTCATGCTAACGGGATTGATGAGAGCAATGTTCATAAGCCCTATAAAGCCAAATCCAAGGGCTTGGGGAATTCTCAAATCTTGCCGAGAGACTACGTGAAGCTACGTGATATTGAAATTATTCTCCGGGAAATGGCGGAGCAGGTGGCTATTAGATTGAGAAGGTCTGGCAAGAAAACAACCCTTGTCTCTATCTATGTCGGTTTCTCTAAACAGGAGGTCAGGTCGTCTATTCACACACAAATGAAGGTCGAACCGACCAATAATACAGCTGTCTTAACGGATTATGTTTTGAAGTTATTTCATAACAAATACACTTCAGGAGCAGTCAGAAGTGTTGGAATCAACTATTCAGGATTTGTGGATGAGTCCTTTGGTTTGATATCTCTTTTTGATGATGTTGACAAGTTAGAAAAAGAAGAAAGGCTCCAGACGGCCATTGACTCCATTCGGGAACAATTTGGTTTCACTTCCCTTTTAAGAGCCAATGCACTGGAAGAAGCCTCTAGGAGTCTTGCTAGAAGCAAGCTGATTGGGGGACATTCTGCTGGAGGATTAGATGGATTAAAATGATTGATCGTTCTTATTTACCCTTTCAATCCGCGCGAGATTATCAAGATCCAGGGATGCAGAAGTGGATGGGATTTTACCTTTCAGAACACACCAGTTCGCTCAGTGAAGAAAAAAGCCGGGTTGATTTTTCGACGGATTTGACTCCAGATGAGAAGTTACACTTGCTTTCTCAGCTTTATGTTGGCCAACTTAGGGGAAATTTTGTGCTAAAGGAAAAGAAGCAGAAAACCACTATCATCGGTGTGGTGAGAGAGTTATGGCCTCAGACTCTATCTATTAGGACAAGCGAGGGATATAGGTTGATAGAGGTTGCAGATATCCTCGAAATTCGGCTGTGGGAGGAGGGAGTTTATGACTAGAAAAGAGCTGTATGAAAACAAACTGCAGATGGATTACTTTTCAGATAACTATATTCGTTTTGAAGAGGATTTTCAAAAATACTCTGCCATGAACGTACCCTTGACTTTCTTGATTGATGACATCCTACGAACCATGGCAATGAATCAGAAGAACTACTTTGTTTTAAACAAGGAAAATGCCAAGAATGGGCGGGAGCATAGCTTTTACTTTAGGGTGGTAACGGAAAAAGAGTGTCCCAGAAATAGGACCTATGTATATGTTGGGGTTAAAAATAGTGACCAGTAGATTTGGTAGGAGATGAGCTCGTTCTCTGGTGTACACCATTGTAGTTATCTGCGGAGAGCTTGCAGCAGATTATTATGGTATTTCTGATTAAATCAGATAAGAGCTCCATCTTTTTGGATGATTGTGTACTTGATATCGTAGTTGAATTCGAAAATACTTATCCCAAATAATCATTCTGTTTTATAGATACTAAGATATCCATAGAAATTTATGGATATTTTTTGATTTATATATAGAAAAAGAGAAGACCGGCTGGTCTTCTCTTTGGGGGAACTAGAATCATTGAAAAGAATGAAGTAAAGATTTTAATTAGTCTTTGAAATTCTTTTGGAAGATGAGTAGAGACAATACTGAAGTAATAGCAGCCAAGAATAAGAAGGCATTTGCTTCTTGCTCTCCGGTTTCTGGGAGTTGTTTTTCCTTGTCTTGTTTAACTGTAGTAGCAACAGGTGCTTTTTCATCTTTTCTTGGTGAATCTTCTGTTACAACTGCAGGAGCTGGTTTTTCAGTTTCTCTAGGTAGAACATACTCAGGGAGAGTCACAACTGGTGGTGCCTCTGTTCCTACAGAACTTTGTTTAGTTCCGACTTCAATCACTCTATCTAGAGCTGGAGTTGATTCAGTTTGAACTATCTTACGATTGCTACCATCTACTTCGACATACTCGATTATAGCACCATCTTTCCCTTCTGCTAGAACTTTCTCTTTTCCTTTATCTAAGTTTGGATTTTCATGACGGATAGTCTTGAATGGTACTGCCTTCTTGACAATATCCAAACTTGGAAGCTTAAAGACAAGGTCCTTAACTCCCTCTTCAGGACTTGAAGAAGTAATTGGTTTTTCAGGCTCTTTTGGTAGAAGGTACTCAGGGAGAGTCACAACTGGTGGTGCCTCTGTTCCTACAGAACTTTGTTTAGTCCCTACTTCAATCACTCTGTCTAGAGCTGGAGTTGATTCAGTTTGAACTACCTTACGATTGCTGCCATCTACTTCGACATACTCGATTATAGCACCATCTTTCCCTTCTGATAGAACTTGTTCTTTCCCTTTGTCTAATTGTGGATTTTCGCGACGGATAGTCTTGAATGGTACTGCCTTCTTAACAATCTCCAAACTTGGGAGTTGGAAGGTAAGCTCTTTAACTCCTTCTTCAGGACTTGAAGAAGTAATTGGTTTTTCAGGTTGTTTCGGTTCAACCGGTTGTCCTGGTTGGCTAGGTTGCAATTGCTTGATTTGTTCAAGAGCGTTATTGAGAGCTTTATTGACATCTTCTTGAGTCTTAGCCTCTTGAATGGCTGCGATTGCTTTATCAGTAATTTCAACTAATTTTTTCTTAGCATCGTT
Organism: Streptococcus sp. NM; assembly: GCF_003390135.1. Classification (GTDB taxonomy): domain Bacteria; phylum Bacillota; class Bacilli; order Lactobacillales; family Streptococcaceae; genus Streptococcus. The sequence goes on along the minus strand of NZ_QUOS01000003.1, from coordinate 24,252 downwards.
GTTAGCACCAAGCTCAGCCACTTTTTTCTCGATAGCTTCAGTCAGGCTAGCCATAGCCTTATCATAATTGATTTCAGGCTGTTCCGGTTGTTTTGGTTCAACTGGTTGTTCTGGTTGGCTAGGTTGCAATTGCTTGATTTGTTCAAGAGCCTTATTGAGGGCTTTATTGACGTCTTCTTGAGTCTTGGCTTCTTGGATAGCTGCGATTGCTTTATCAGTAATTTCAACTAATTTCTTCTTAGCATCGTTGTTAGTACCAAGTTCAGCCACTTTTTTCTCGATAGCTTCAGTCAGGCTAGCCATAGCCTTATCATAATTGATTTCAGGCTGTTCAGGTTGTTTCGGTTCAACTGGTTGTTCTGGTTGGCTAGGTTGCAATTGCTTGATTTGTTCAAGAGCGTTATTGAGGGCTTTGTTGACGTCTTCTTGAGTCTTGGCTTCTTGGATAGCTGCGATTGCTTTATCAGTAATTTCAACTAATCTCTTCTTAGCATCGTTGTTGGCACCAAGCTCAGCCACTTTTTTCTTGATAGCTTCAGTCAAGCTAGTCATAGCCTTATCGTAATTGATTTCAGGCTGTTCCGGTTGTTTTGGTTCAACTGGTTGTTCTGTACTTGTTTCGTCTCCAGGTTTTCGGTAATTTTCGTCTTTGCTAAGAATATCTTGCAAAGCAGTGACTGTTGACATCACATCTTGTACATTTACAGTATCAGAACTTAATTGTGCAGTGAGTTTATCAAGATTAGACTTGAACGCTTGGCGTGCAGTTGCTGTATTTTTCAAACCACTTGGATCAAAGTTAGATAAGTCGTCTTTCCATTTAGAGAGAGATTGAAGGATTTGTGTTTTGCTGTAGAGTTCACTTCCTTCACCACGAGTGATGAATTGATCCACCTGGATACCGATGTTTCGAGACAAATCGTTTCGATCAGGATCTAGTTGAAGGGTGACTGCGTGCAAGTTTTCATCAAGACCTTTTAGGCTAACCAGAGTTTGATTGCCTTGACGTTGAGCAGCGTGACCGCTAAAGTATTTCTTGCCCTCAATAGTCGACGCATTTCCCATGCCGTCTTGGTAAGGAACTTCTTTGCCATCTAGGAAGACTTTGTAGATACCATGATTTGGATCAACATAGCCCTTGATATCAAGTCCAGTACCGTAGAAGTAGGCTGTGACAGTTGTCTTTTTCTTTTGTTCATCAGTTAAGCGACCAAAGGAAGCCCAAGACTCCGTTTTTTGGTACTTGTCTGCTGAATTGGTTTCATGGTGCCAGCCAGGACTGTAATCCAACTGACTAGCTTGGTCATCATAACTTGTTTGATCCTTGATCAGCAATTCAGCTTTCATCACTTGGATGGTTGCATCGGTAGCAAAACCGAGTAAAGCACCATCAGAAACAGAAGTGAGCTTGGCTTTGAAGTCAAAGATAGAGTCGGCTTGTTCTGTAAAGTCAATCGTTGGGATGGTAACAGTCTTTTCTGTTTCTCCATCTTCAAAAGTCACATCTTGAGTTGTATCTTGGTAAACTTTACCGTGAACCCCAGTTCCAGGTTCTGTGATGAAGCGAACAGTAGCAGTACCCTTGCTTCCACCAACACGTTTAATTTTAACAGTGACTGGTTTTCCTTTTTCGACTTCGTAAGAAGTTGCTTCAAGCTCAAACATACCCTTGCTGTTATTGTTTAGAGTGTAGATTCCTTCTGTAGCAATTGGTTCACCTGTTTTATTAACAAGGGTAATGGTATGTTGGCCAGGTGCTAAATCGTCTGTTTCATATACTTTTTGGCTGCGTTTACGGCTAGTGTTCTTAGTTTGCACATCCGCAACTTTTTGGCCATCAACGTAGACGGACATTTCTCCATGACCTGGGTCAACTGTAGAGACGACATAGGCCTTGGTTCCTGTGAAAGTATAGCTTACTTTGGCATCTTTTTGATTGGTCCACATAGAAGTGCCACGAACACCTTCAGATTCATTGTACCAAGTTGTACCGGCTGTATCCGCTGTTGTATTTGAGTGGTATTCAAGTCCAAGAGGGTAGCCGTCTGTCTTTTCGATACTACTTGGTGTCTTGTAGACTGAGAAGTTGGTTAAGATTGGAGTTGCTTGAGCTCCGGTGATGGTTACACGGATTTTTTGTGCCTCTACAGGCTTGCCTTGAATCAAGCGACGGTAACCAACAGTTGAACCTTCTCCGTAAGTCACCCAGCGACCGTTGATTTCGACTTCAATCTTGAAACCAGAGATACGCTGACCTTTGGCGATGTCTTCCTTGAGTTCGACAACGTCAAAGCGTCTCTTTTGTCCCAAATCGACTGTGAAGCTACCTGTTGTGGCATCATTTGAAAGAGCCCAGCTAGTATCATCTTTACCGTCTGTAAGGTGGCTTTCTTTGTAGAGATGGTTCTGACGAGTCGAGCTTGCTGTTACAGTTGCTCCTTTGGCAAAGTCAGTCGCATACATTTGATCTAGAGTCGCTTTGAATTCTTTCAAGCGAGCCACGTCAGCATCTGCGAATTTACCTTCTTTGTTTGGTGGAATGTTGAGAAGAAGTGGCGTTCCACGACCAACAGACTTGAAGTAGATATCCATCAATTCTTTGAGGGATTTTGGTTGCTGGTTATCGTGGTAGAACCAGCCAGAGCGGATGGAAACATCTGCTTCTCCTACAGAGTACATATCTCCGTCAGGGTCACCGTGGTTAAGGTATTCGTTCTTAACATTTTCGGTGATGTTTGCTTTCTTGACCTTATGCCATACAGGGTCACCGGCGATACCACGCTCATTTCCAATCCAACGGATACTTGTTGGTTCGGCAGAGAAGATAGCGATATCTCCTTCAGCTTCCTTGATGTATTTGAACCACTCATCAAAAGTGTAGGTTACTTTTTGGGCACCGCTACCGCGTGCTCCATCCATCCAAACTTCGATAAATTTACCCTTATTACCGTATTTTGGATTACCAAGGATTTCTTTTAGTTGATTGAGGTAGTATTCGTTGTATTCTTTTTGAGTAGCTACCTTATATTTAGGGCTATTAACATCCCATGGTGATAGGTAAACACCCATGTTCATATCGTATTTAGTAGCCGATTTAGAGATTTCTTCTAAAAGGTCACCCTTTCCATCTTTCCATGGACTTGCAGCTACGGTATGATTTGTATATTTAGATGGGTAAATAACGAAACCATCGTGGTGTTTGACAACCATAATAGTTCGTTTAAAGCCAGTTTCCTTTAGAGTACGGATCCATTGATCTGTATCTAAGTTAGTTGGATTGAAGTTTTTAGGGTCTTCATTTCCATGTCCCCACTCAGAATTAGTATAAGTATTCATACCATAGTGGATGAAGGCGGCTAATTCTTCCTTGTGATAATCAAGTTGAGCCTTGCTTGGAAGGGGACCGTGATTTCCAATTTCTGTTTCCTTATCTTCTGGATGAGCAGCAGGTAAAACAGTTGAAGTCGGATTAGAGCTATCAGAGATTTTTTCGTATTCAAAGACAACATCATTCACACCCTTGTGCTGGATGCTGGCTTCTAAGCGTGGAGTGATTGCGCGGTAGTCTGCGATTTCTTTTGCTTCAAAAGTGTTTACAAATGAAACATCGTATTCTTTTCCGTCATTATTATCAGTAACAACATCTGCTAATTCTTGCTCTGAGCCTTTCAAACGATAATGAATGGCAAATGAACCTTTATTCACTTTATAAACCACCTTGATGACCCGTGTTCCTGGAGCTGTTTTGCTGACGACGTTGTAGGTCCACTCATCTTTGAGTTGTTTGTTGATTTCGACGCCATCAATAGAGACAATCTGGTATTTCTCTTGATTTTTTGTATAGAAGTCAGTCTTAGCGATTTCTTTTTTGAAGTCATAATCAAAAGCTGTTCCAACTTCAGTTTTTTCAACAAAAGTATCATCAGTTTTGATTGGATTACCAGTTTCATCTACGTGTTGAACAACTACACGTCCGTAATCGATTCCTTTAATGAGTGTCGCAACACCATTTTCATCGAAAGAATATTGATTTTCACCAATAACAGCAGTTTTATTTCTGAACATTTCTCCTTCAGGAGTAAAGTAATATCGTTTCCCATTATCACCTTGGTACCAACCTTTGACGCCATATTTTGCGATAATATCTTTTACCCATTTGACTTGCTCAGGTGAGAGGACGATCCCACCACCGAAACGGTCTTTGTCAGGGATGCCGTTTTCAATTGTGCCGTGTTGGTGAACACCGACTACTTTACCATCACTGTTGATAATACCAGCACCTGAAAGGCCTGAAACAGAAGTCATATGATAGGTGATGCCTTTTGAGCCTTTATCATCATAATTATCAACAGATTTCACGACACCATCAGCCTTGTAAAGTTGACCAGCTACAATTGGTTTTTTGAGCTCAGGTGAGCTTGAGTCAGTTGGATATCCAATCGTGCTAACAGGGTCCCCTGGTTGATAGGTTTTGTTTTCTGCCAAAGGAACAAAGGTAGCAGCTTTATTTGGACTAGCGATTTGAAGAGGAACAGGTGCTACAACAGCAGCCAAGTCATTTTGATATCCTTTTCCAAATTCTTTCTTGTTCCAAAAATGAATGTCTTCTTCTTTGAATAGAGTAGTATTACCCGTTACAGGTTGAGAATTGCGAACAGCAGAATTAGAACCGAGGTTATAGTAAAACTTAGCAGAATCTCCGCCTCGAATATGTCCTTCTTTTGTATCACGGTTTGATTCTAAAAAGTTGTGGGCAACAGTCAAGATGACATTTGGTGCCACAAAAATACCAGAACCAGACACGATATAGCGTTGGGAACCACCATTGTAAATAGTGTAAATCATACTAGCAGCAGTAGCAGGTTGTCCTTCATAAGGGACGTGCTTCAAATCTAGACCACCGTTGATAATTGCACGATTACCATTTTCAGCTTCTTTTGGAAGTTCTTCCTTGTTTTTTAGAATGCTTTCTGTCTCAACTTTAGGACTATCCTTCTTGTCTACGATTGCTGAAGTATCTATGTTTTTTACGGGTGCATCAGGATAAGCTTGATCGTGGATTTCTTCAGGAAGCAAGTCAGTAGTTTTAGTTTCTGCTACAGTCTTCTCTTCTACTGGTTTAACAGTTTTTTCTGCTTTCTCTGACTCTTGAGGTGTAGAAATTACAGGACTTTCATTTTTGACTTCTGGTTTGGTTTTTTCAACTTCGGCCAATTTTTCTACATTTGGTTGAGAGCTTGTAGTTTCAATTTTTGCTTCGTCAGCTAGTGCTGTACCAGATGCAAAAAAAGCGAGTCCGACCATAACCGAAGCAACTCCAACGGTTAATTTTCTGATGCTAAAAGTTTGCTCTTTTTCAAAAAGGTATCGATTCATAATGTACTCCTAGTTTGAATCAAGACAGTCAGCTACTGTCTGAGCCCAAGTATGACTTGGAAACGATTTTCTTTAGCGATAGTTAGATTTTGTGCAATAGTTTGAGACTAATTACCCCCTCTGTTTAAGCGCTTTCATTTTAGAATAAAAAAATTAAAATTGTTATCTTAATCTTTAAAATAACTTAAAAACCTTAACATAACAAATATACTAAATTGTTCCAAGAAATGCAATAGAGAAAGTAAACCTAATTTAAAGAAATTCTTTCACTTTTTAAAGAAAAAAATACATCCTTTCAAGAATTAAACTGAATGAAAGAATGTATTCAAAAAAAGTCAGAGTAATTTTTGTATCGCCTCTTCAATTTGTTTTGGGTCTGTTTTTGAAGAGAAGCGTTCAAAGACCTGCCCATCTCGACCGATGAGAAACTTAGCGAAATTCCATTCGATTCGTTTTCCTAGTGGACCAGATTTTTGTTCTTTTAACCAAACATAGAGAGGATCTGCTTCCTTACCGTTGACCTTGATCTTGGCAAAACGTGGGAAGCTGGTCTGATAATGTAGGCTACAGAAGGCGTTGATTTCCTCTGCACTACCTGGTGCTTGTCCCATAAACTGATTGCAAGGGAAGTCTAAAATCTCAAAACCTTGTTCTTGATAGCGGTCATAGAGTTCTTGGAGACCTTGGTACTGGGGCGTTAAACCACATCCAGTAGCAGTGTTGACAACCAAGAGAATCTTACCACGATAGGTCTCTAGTGGAGTTTCTTGATGGTCTTGGTTCAAGACTGAAAAATCGTATAGTGAAGTCATTGCTTGCTTTTCTCCTTCTGTTTGGTATTTTTAGGAGTTTTCTCCTCCTGTAGTGATAGAAATCCGTAGGTCAGGGTTCCAAAAATGCTACCGATAATCAGGCCATACATCAGAAGAGGAACACTTTTATCGAATTGCATGAGGAGCTTCACAAAATCTGGAAGTGACATCTGCTGAACGAAGACTTTATGAAAGATGAGTAGGATAAAGAGGCCAATCTGAAGACCGATAAACACCACCCAGCTTCGGAATTTGATTTGGCTCTTGCTGTAGGTTTTGAGGATGATTTCTGATTTGTCATCCTTTTCAAGATGAAGCTCTTGGACGGCTCTTTGAGTTTTTAAGGTAATGAAAAAAATGAGTCCAGAGTAAACGTAGGGCATGGCATAGCGAACGGCTTCTATGAAGCGTCCAAATAACAGATAAAACAAGAAGAGGAAGAAGGAAGAATAGACGATTTGGACCATGGAACGGGCACAAGCCTTGTAGATAATCTCTTGCCGGCATTCATCAAAAGGGCCTTGGATGTGAAAGAGATTTCGGAGTAGGCGAGTGGTTAAGTCTTCTTTTTTCATGATAGTAACCTCCTAAATGAGCGGTTTTTGATTGACTTCTTTAACGAGTTGATAGAGATAATAAAGATAAGTGATAGAAGAAAGGCTAGCGATAGTCAGCAGTAAATAATATTTCCAATTGCTTGAAATGAGCGTCAGTTGTGGTAAGGATAGAATCATAAAGAATAGTGCTAAGTTGAGTATACGTGTTTTTGGGGAGTCAATCTTTAGATAGGTCAGTCCTTTGTTAAGTGCTGGAATAAAGACTAGCACGAGGAATATCTCTCTGATTGGCAAGTTCCCTGAAACGATGATGAAGATGAGCAGAGAACTGAACAAAAGATGATAGGTAAGTAAAGTTATTAGTGATTTCATAGGGCACCTCCTAATCCTCATCTTGATCTTTCTTAGCTTTAGCAATGCGACGGGAGATGATAATTTGTATAATCACTCCGAAGAAGAAAGAATGGAGAATACTTGAAAAAATATTTTTAAAAGCGAGAAGAGACTGAAGATAGTCCTGGCTCTCACCTAGCAGTATATGGAGAAGAGGTGTTATAAAAAATATCAATAGACCAACAAACAAACCCGCTTTCAGACCAGGGTAGTGTAGTTGCTTACTTTCTTTCTCGCTCAGCATATCTGGATCAATAGCTGTGATGCCTGTTTTTTTGGTTTGGGAGAGCACATAGAGAGAAGAAATCATGGAAATCATAAAGACAATGATTGGATAGCCGATAGCGACAATTTGCGGGTATTTATAAGCGAGGACGAAGGGGATGAGATTCCCAAACGTCATCAGATAAAAGAGGATGATAAAGACTTGATTGCCAATACGATCAGCCTCGCGTCGTTTGTGTTCGTCGAGAGGGCCAGAAATTCCGTATATGCGTTTGATGAGTTTTTCAGTGAAGGTTTCTTTTTTCATAAGTTTGCTCCTTTTTTAAAAATCTTCCTCCCAAAAGAGACTGTTGAGGTCAGTTTTGAGGCTGCGGGCGAGATTGAGACAGAGTTCCAGGGTTGGATTGTACTTGTCGTTTTCAATCATATTGATGGTCTGTCTCGAGACACCGATATCCTTGGCGAGTTCGAGCTGGGAAATGCCCAGTTCCTTGCGAAACTCTTTCACACGATTCATCTGGTCTCCTTTCTGATTTGTGTCGTATATATTTGACTATATTATATTCTTCTATGAAATAGATGTCAAGCATATTTGACATCTATTTCTTAAAGAAATCTTACTTTTTTTGCCCTATTTGTCTGACTAGTGCAAGCTGGTCGGATTTGTGGTAAAATAGATAGGATATGACAAAAGAATTTCATCATGTAACGGTCTTACTCCACGAAACGATTGATATGCTTGATGTGAAACATGACGGTGTTTACGTTGATGCGACCTTGGGTGGAGCAGGCCATAGCGAATATTTATTAAGTAAATTAAGTGAAAAAGGCCATCTCTATGCCTTTGACCAGGACCAGAATGCCATTGACAACGCGCAAAAACGTTTGGCATCTTACATTCAAAAGGGGATGGTGACTTTTATAAAGGATAACTTCCGTCATTTACAGGTACGTTTGCGCGAAGCTGGTGTTCAGGAAATTGATGGAATTTGTTATGACTTGGGAGTGTCTAGTCCTCAATTGGACCAGCGTGAGCGTGGTTTTTCTTATAAAAAGGATGCGCCACTGGACATGCGGATGAATCAGGAAGCTAGTCTGACAGCTTATGAAGTGGTGAACCACTATGACTATCATGACCTGGTTCGTATTTTCTTCAAATATGGCGAGGACAAATTCTCTAAACAGATTGCGCGTAAGATTGAACAAGCACGTGAAGTTAAGCCAATCGAGACAACGACTGAGTTGGCAGAGATCATCAAGTGGGCTAAGCCTGCTAAGGAACTCAAGAAGAAGGGCCATCCTGCCAAGCAGATTTTCCAAGCTATTCGGATTGAAGTCAATGATGAACTGGGAGCTGCAGATGAATCTATCCAGCAGGCTATGGATATGTTGGCTCTAGATGGTAGAATCTCAGTGATTACCTTCCATTCACTAGAAGACCGCTTGACCAAGCAATTGTTCAAGGAAGCTTCAACGGTTGAAGTTCCAAAAGGCTTGCCTTTCATCCCAGATGATCTCAAGCCCAAGATGGAATTGGTATCCCGTAAGCCCATCTTGCCAAGTGCAGAAGAGTTAGAAGCAAACAACCGCTCGCATTCAGCTAAGTTGCGCGTGGCCAGAAAAATTCACAAGTAAGAGGAAAAAATGGTAGATAAGAAAGAAACAACCAGTCAATTCTTGCAGAATCGTATAAAAAAATTCTCACGTGTGGAGAAGGCTTTTTATCTTTCCATCGCTTTTACGGCTCTCGTTTTAGCAGTGAGTATCATCTTTATGCAGACACGACTCTTGCAAGTGCAAAGTGATTTAACAAAAATCAATGCGCAGATAGAGGAAAAGAAGACAGAGCTGGATGATGCTAAGCAGGAAGTGAATGAATTGATTCGTTCCGAGCGCTTGAAAGAAATTGCAGATAAAAAAGATTTGAAATTGAATAATGAAAATATCCGAACAGCGGAGTAAGATATGAAATGGACAGAAAAAATAACCCGATTTGCGATAAAAAATCGTAAGTCTCCAGCAAAAAACCGTAGGATAGTTGGCAAGTACCTCAGCTTTTTAGCTGTTGCCCTTTTCGGCCTCTTTTTGGCCAATTTTGCTTATATTATCGCAAAAGGTAATATATTTGGTACTGACTTGGTAAAAGAGGCTAAAAAGGTTCACCAAACAACCCGAACAGTTCCTGCCAAACGTGGGACTATCTATGACCGAAATGGAGTGCCTATTGCTGAAGATGCGACTTCCTATAACGTCTATGCTGTTATTGATAAAAAATACAAGTCAGCAACTGGAAAAATTCTTTATGTAGAGGATTCGCAGTTTAATAAGGTAGCTGAAGTCTTCCATAAGTATTTAGACATGGATGAAGCTTATGTGAAAGAGCAATTAGCTCAACCAAATCTGACCCAAGTTTCCTTTGGTGCAAAAGGAAATGGGATTACCTATGCCAATATGATGGCTATTAAAAAAGATTTGAAAGATGCTAGTGTGGAAGGGATTGACTTTACAACTAGCCCTAACAGAAGCTATCCAAATGGACAATTTGCTTCTAGCTTTATTGGCTTAGCCCAACTTCATGAAAATGAGGATGGTAGTAAGAGTTTGTTAGGGACTTCTGGTTTGGAGAGTTCTTTAAATACCATTCTTGCTGGGACAGACGGTATTATTACCTATGAAAAAGACCGTGTAGGAAATATCGTACCAGGTACAGAACTGGTATCGCAACAAACTGTGGATGGCAAGGATATTTATACAACATTGTCTAGTCCGCTACAATCTTTCATGGAAACTCAGATGGATGCCTTTCTAGAAAAAGTAAAAGGTAAGTATATGACCGCGACCTTGGTCAGTGCAAAGACCGGTGAAATTCTCGCTACCACCCAACGACCTACCTTTAATGCAGATACTAAAGAAGGAATCACTGAGGACTTTGTTTGGCGTGACATTCTTTATCAAAGTAACTATGAACCAGGATCAACCATGAAGGTTATGACGTTAGCTTCTTCTATTGATAATAATACCTTCCCAAGTGGAGAATACTTCAATAGCAGTGAATTAAAAATAGCGGATGCGACGATTCGAGATTGGGATGTTAATGATGGTTTGACTACTGGTAGGATGATGACTTTCTCACAAGGTTTCGCTCACTCCAGTAATGTTGGAATGAGTCTTCTTGAACAAAAAATGGGAGATACTACTTGGTTGGATTATCTAAACCGCTTTAAATTTGGGGTCCCAACTCGCTTTGGCTTGACAGATGAATACGCTGGTCAACTTCCAGCTGATAATATTGTCAATATTGCTCAAAGCTCATTTGGTCAAGGAATTTCAGTAACACAAACACAAATGCTTCGTGCCTTTACAGCTATTGCTAATGATGGAGTTATGCTGGAGCCAAAATTTATAAGTGCTATTTATGATACTAACAATCAGTCTGTACGAAAGTCTCAAAAAGAGATTGTAGGAAAACCTGTATCTGAAGATGCAGCAAGCTTGACTCGTACTAACATGATATTAGTTGGGACGGACCCTATATATGGAACTATGTATAATCATTACACAGGAAAGCCAATTATAACAGTTCCTGGACAAAATGTAGCAGTTAAATCCGGTACGGCTCAAATCGCTGATGAGAAAAATGGAGGATACTTGGTTGGTTCTACCAATTATATTTTCTCAGTTGTGACTATGAATCCTGCTGAAAATCCTGATTTTATCTTGTATGTAACGGTTCAACAGCCTGAGCATTATTCAGCTGCCCAGTTGGGAGAGTTTTCCAATCCAATCTTGGAGCGGGCTTCAGCGATGAAAGAATCTCTGAACCTTCAATCTCCAGCTAAGAATTTAGATCAAGTGACGACAGAATCTTCGTATGCAATGCCTAGCATCAAGGATATTTCACCTGGTGATTTGGCGGAAGCCTTACGTCGAAATATTGTGCAGCCAATCGTTGTTGGTACTGGAACAAAGATTAAAGAGACTTCTGTAGAAGAAGGAAAAAATCTTGCACCAAACCAACAAGTTCTCCTTTTATCGGATAAGGTAGAAGAAATTCCAGATATGTATGGCTGGAAAAAAGAGACTGCTGAGGCCTTTGCTAAATGGTTGGATATTGAGCTAGAATTTGAAGGTTCAGGTTCCGTCGTCCAAAAGCAAGACGTTCGGACCAATACAGCTATCAAAAACATTAAAAAAATTAAATTAACTTTAGGAGACTAATATGTTTATTTCCATCAGTGCTGGAATTGTGACATTTTTACTAACTTTAGTAGGAATTCCGGCCTTTATCCAATTTTATAGAAAGGCGCAAATTACAGGCCAGCAGATGCATGAGGATGTCAAACAGCACCAGGCAAAAGCTGGGACTCCTACAATGGGGGGACTTGTTTTCCTCATTGCTGCAGTTGTGGTGAGTTTCCTCGTCGCTCTTTTTTCAAAACAATTGACCAATAATGTTGGTATGGTTTTGTTTATTTTGGTCTTGTATGGTTTGGTTGGTTTTTTAGATGACTTTCTCAAGGTCTTCCGAAAGATCAATGAGGGGCTAAACCCCAAACAGAAATTGGCTCTTCAGCTGCTAGGTGGCGTCATTTTCTACCTTTTCTATGAACGTGGGGGCGATATGCTCTCTGTCTTTGGCTACCAAGTGCATTTAGGGATTTTCTATATTATCTTCGCTCTTTTCTGGCTAGTCGGTTTTTCAAACGCAGTCAACTTGACAGATGGTATTGACGGTCTAGCTAGTATTTCCGTTGTGATTAGCTTGTCTGCCTATGGAGTTATTGCCTATGTGCAAGGTCAGATGGATATCCTTCTAGTGATTCTTGCCATGATTGGTGGTTTACTTGGTTTCTTCGTCTTTAACCACAAGCCTGCCAAGGTCTTTATGGGGGATGTGGGAAGTTTGGCCCTAGGTGGAATGTTGGCAGCTATCTCTATGGCCCTCCACCAAGAATGGACTCTCTTGATTATCGGAATTGTTTATGTCTTTGAAACAACTTCGGTTATGATGCAAGTCAGTTATTTCAAAGTGACAGGTGGTAAACGTATTTTTCGTATGACGCCTGTGCATCACCATTTTGAGCTTGGAGGATTGTCTGGTAAGGGAAGTCCTTGGAGCGAGTGGAAGGTCGACTTCTTCTTTTGGGGAGTGGGGCTATTAGCAAGTCTCTTGACCCTAGCCTTTTTATACCTACTGTAAAAAATAATCTAGTGTTTCGATTGTACTACACGAAAACGGACGATAGTAACGTATGCAGATGGTCTAGTAGAAAATATAAAGTAATCAAAATTTCTAAAATAATGATATAAGATACTTACTCAAGGTATAATACGAGTTAAGTAATAGAATGTGTCTAATATTCAATTTTTTTAGAAAATCTAAAAATGATTGAGGAACATTATCATCATGGTATATTTAGTTGGAATCTTGCAACAGAAATTCAAGAAAGTGAAGAGTTCATTGTTCTAAAATTCAAAAAATTTAAAACCGAAATGTTTAATATCATGATAGACTAAAAGAGAGAATCAGTGTGATTCTCTCTTTTTTTATTATGTGACGATTAGTCCGTCTCGCTCCTCTAGGAGCGAGACAAAAAACCACCCGCTATGCGGGTGGTCATGATTATATTTTTATAAAGAAATTATTTTTTCTCCTTTGTTAACCAGTAGGTAATTCCAGCTGATGTAATTCCAGAAACAACAACAGCAACAATTACCCATAATCTGTTGTTTTCTACAGAAATAGGCGTAGCATAAGTTTCTTTTTTGGTTTCTATAGGATTTGATAAGAAACTCATAACATTTTGGTTAGTGGTTCCTCCGTCACGGATATTTTTCATAACAGTTTTGAAGGAATCTGCATAATTTCTATTTCCTTGAATAACATTTGCTTCAGTAGTAATCAATTCGTTTGTTGTTGAAACAGTGCGGTCAATATTATCTTTAATCGTTTTAACTTGGCTATTAAATTGAGTGAATTGATCTTTCATTGTTCCAACAGCTTCATGATTCTTGTTAGTTATTTTTGAACTATCAGAAGTGATAGTAACTAGTGATTCAATAGATTTATACAGTTGCTCAGGTGTCTCAATTTTAACTTTTAATTGATTGTTGTTTGATTCAGAAGTTGAATTTGTAATTTCAAGTTGTTTTTCTTTTGTTTCTTTCCATATGTCATATTCTTTTGATAAAGATTTAATTGATGCATTATACCAATTTGTTAAATCTGTGATTTCCACTTTGAAATAATCATTTGGTAAATCTGCTTCATTCAATTTTGGTATTTCACTTGTTATTTTTCTTAACGAATTTGAAGTTCCTTGAATTTCGTCGAGTAATTCAAGACCAGATTGTTTAAATTGTGTGATTTGTTTATTTGAAAGTTGCGATTCAATATCTTCACGATTGATATTACCATACATATTATAAACTGAATCAGGTGATAAAGCAGAAAAGTTTATAGAGCTACTGTTTGGATTTCCATAGATTGCTTTAATCATTCCTGCAGCTTGATTAATTTTACTTAATTTATCAAAAATATGTGTTAAATCCTTTTTAACAAGTACATCTGACTCCTCTTTATCACTACGATAGATGGTTTGTTTTATAGGGATTATTGTGTCTCCGATGTGTATTTCAAAAGATATATCATTTTTTCCATAATGTGGCTCAAAAGTATAGGAAATGGTCAATTTATAGGTCTTATCATCAGCAATAACCTGTTCACCGTTTACTAATTTAGCATCTCCGGTAACTGAAATTTTAGCCTTAGGTGATATGTATTTTGTTTCAGTTGATGTTTTTGTTTCAGTTGATGTTTTTGTTTCAGTTGACGTTTTTGTTTCAGTTGATGTTTTTGTTTCGGCTGATGTTTTTGTTTCAGTTGATGCATTAGAGATTTCAGGTTTTGATTCTACATTTAAAGAGGAAGCATCACTTGGGCTAGTTGAAATAGGGGAAGAAATCTCTGTTGTAGCAGTTTCTTGCCCTGCTTGAGGAAGTTTAACTGTGATAGGGATTTCTTCGGTAATTTTGTCTAATTTATCATTTTCAGTTGTTAAAAATTCAAAACTAGGCAACCCGCTTATAGGAGTAAATTTTTTATCAAATTTAGAATAGTTCTCAATTAAAGTTAGTTTTGAAGTATATTCATTAACTTGATCAGGGGTTAAGACTTTTAATTTCTGTAATTTAGCAAATAATTCTTTGTAGTCAGACATTTGGATACTAGTTTCTGATAGTGTTGAACGAATCATATCTTGATAAGTGTCAGGTAAAGAATTTTTTACTTGTAGGCTATTGTTTATTTGTGCTGCAAGCGTTGCTTTGGATTCAGAAGTTAAATCCGATTTAGTATCCACTCCTTCTTTTCCAAAGTAAAATAACTCTACTTTTTTCTTCTCTTTTTCTAATTCAGTTTGGAGCTTCTCTAATTCGGTCTTTTTACCATTTGTTTTATCTCGATAACCAGAAATAATTGTATGGTAATTAGAAATCAAATCTTCAAATTTAGTAATTTCTGATTTTTGAGTATCATTATTCTTTCCAAATTGAGATAATGATTTTGATGCAGAATCATTTATATTTTCTACAATTTTAGCAGTTTCTTTATATTGATCTTTTAAAATCGTATTTGTTGTAGAGACATTTTGTTTTGAATTTTCTATTTCTCTATTAAAATTACCTTCAACATCTTTAAGTTTTGTTTGTAAGTCATTACCCGTACTATTTAAAAGTTTTATAACTGATTCGGAGAAATTTTTTTGAAGTTCTTCGAAGGAAGAGTTGTTTTTTTCTAAACCAGAAACTAAATCCATAGTACTAGTAATAGATTGGCTAGCTTGATTGGATGGTGTATAGATATACTGAGAAATTTTAGAGTGTGTTCCTGATTGCTCATTGACAATGTTTTCAACATTTCTTTTCGCATCGTCTAAGTTGTTAATGACACTCGAAAAGTACATTTTGATAACGTTTTGATTGATTGTATTCAGATGTTCTCCGACACGTAACTCTACATTTTTAGATTTGACAGGATCTAGATTCGATTTTGTTTTATATGCTATCTTTGCTCGGTCTGGGTTAAAGCTTTCCAGCTGAGCTATTTTCTCTGAAAATTGTTGTTCTATGTATACAATGACGTCAACAGAACCATTCTCAAATCGATTTTCAGCGACATTGCGAGTCATAACTGTCCATTGGTTTGAGCTATCTTTGGATAATAATGTTGTAAAATCATTCCCTAAATTATAAGTGTTCCCATTTAAAGATCCACCAGTGTCTTCATTTACTAAAGCAATATTTAATTTACGGTCATTTACTTTATTAGTTATTGAAACTTCTTGATTTTTTAAGTAAACAAAAGCAGCACCAGAACCGACCAATAATGTTACAAAAATGCTACCACCTATGATTATTTTTTTCATACATAAACCCTTTCATTTATAGTTTATTATATCACTAATGTGAATCTGAAACAAGGGGGCGATTTGAACTATTAAGTTTTAAATTTTCTGGGGTAATAATGGAATATAGTGTAATAAAATGATAGACAAATAATAAAATATATGATAAAATAATAAAAATAAAAATTAAAGGAGAATACTAATGTCAGTAATTAGTTTAACCCCAGAACAGTTACAATCTCAGGCGGCAATTTATCTTAGTGCTAAAGAACAAATTGAACAGGCAGTACAAACTGTTAATCGAACAAATGGCGAAATGGCATCACAATGGAAAGGTCAAGCATTTAATGCTTACCTTGAGCAATACAACCAGTTGTATACACATGTTCAAAAATTTGAGGAGCTTCTAGTGAGCATCAACCAACAATTGAACAACTATGCTCAAACAGTAGCTGAACGTGACCAACAAGATGCACAAAGCTTTGGTTTGTAGTTAATTTTGAGGAGCGTCAGGGGAACTTGACGCTTATTTTTATTTTATGATGAAGAACATTAAAAAGTACCTATTAATTCTTTGTATAGTATTTCCTGTGTTAGTCTATGCAGACGATGGTAGCTTAAAACTTGATACAGATATCATTACAAATAGTACACAGGAAACGGTCAAAAATAGGATAGAATCCAAATATGCTCCAAATTTATTTTTAAATCGTACCCAAAAGGTTGTGGACCAGAAAACTCAAACAACCAAAGAACTTATACAGGGAGCAGAACAGACTATATTTACTGATGGTGAAAATCACTCTATTTATCGTCTAGAAACTACTGTTGTCCAAACATCATTGTTTAATCGATACACTATAGAGGAGAAATCCTCTTTTAAACAAAGGAATTATTCAATTTTTAAGGATTGGATGGGAAATGTATTTACCAGTTTTTTCTTACTGTTTATGGTTTTGTTGGGAGTCTATTTAGGAAGGAAATGGCATGGATTACGAAAAAATAAAGTTAACTCTAGACTATAGAGCAAAACAAATAGATATTCTAGTTTCAAAATCTCTAACTTGGTTAAGATTAGAAGAATTACTAAAAGATACCAAAGTTAGAGAACAGTTGAATTTACCTCTAAATAGTTCGTTTTGTTTCAAACTTAGAAACAAACAAATCCATATCGAACCAATGGATATCTTGGCTGTTTATCCAGTTAGCGATGGAGATTATATAGAGATTGAGGATGTATCATAGGAGGAAAAAATGTTTGAAGCAGATCGACTAGAATTTGTGAGAGAAGACAATCAAATATCAGTTCAAATTTCTTCATCAGGTTATCGTAGAGAACAACTTGAATTGATTCAAGAATATTGTCCAGTAGAAATAGTACAGAAAGACGGAGTTCTTTCTTTGCAGTATAAGATTCCTGAGTATTTTAAAACTGTTAAAGAAGAAATTTTAGAAAGAACTACGGAACTTGAACGTTTTAGTTTGGCACAAAGTATGTCTGTATTAGTTCGTTCTGAAAATGATTATAAAATTCCGTACATTCATCCTGAAAATATCATTATTTTTGGAAGTAATGTACAAATGTTACACTATGGAATTGAAAAATTACTTGCACCTCAACAGTATAGTTCTGAATTTTATCTAGAATCTTATAAAGCTTTAATGATTTCTATTTTACTACCTAAGATAGATTTTGAACTAGCCATCCATGGGATTGATGCAATAAAGGAAAAGGTGGCACAAGATATTATTCCCTTAGAGAGTGTAGCTGATGTCAATAACTATATTGCAGAAAAGTATGCAAAATTATCAGAAGAGAGTTCAAAAGCAAATTTGTTGGTTAATAAGAAAAAATGGAAGGCTTTGTTAATAGGGGGAGCTTTACTTGCTACAACCACACTTGTCTTAAGTTTTGCAACTTACAAATCTATGTTTAAAGATGGGCCACTAAAATCATCAGTCATTATGGCACAATCAAATTTCATGCGAAAAGATTACTCTGAAACAGTTGAATCATTAAAAAATTATGGTGCAGAATCATTGCCCAAGGAGGCCAAGTATATCTTAGCAGCAAGTTATGTCCGTTTAGATAGTTTGAGTGATAAGCAAAAGGAAGTTATTTTAAATACGATTACAGAATCAACAGATGATACAATTTTTTCTTATTGGATTTATCTTGGACGTGGAAAATTTGAAAAAGCTCTAGATGTGGCACAAAATATCGGGGACACGCAATTGATTTTACATGCTTATACAAATCTATACGAGTCAGTTAAGGCAGACATCAATATGAATGGTTCTGAAAAACAAAAGAAACTTGAAGAATATGAAAAGAAAATAAAAGAACTTTCTGCTGAGATTGGAGAAGCTACGACAAATAGTAGTGATACAAAAGTATCTACTGAAACAACAACTCCTAAAGACAACCGAACAAAAGAAAAGAGTGAACGATAAATGAAGGCAAAAAAGCTAGAATATGATCATCAACTGGGAGACCAATTAGGAGAGCTTCATAAACCTCTTTATACCTTGTTGATTGAACAAGATAATCTAGAGAAAATAGATTTGTTTGAAGGACAAAAGGTGAAGGTTGGTACTAACGAGTATACAGTAGAAGGTAGAATAGTCTATCGAAATGGTAAGACTTTAGAAAGAGGAAAATCTACTTTTGATAAAGAGATTGTAACCTTGTTGGTTCCTGAGGAAGATATTTTTATCAGTTATATTTTCCCACCACAGCGATTTATTTGTAGCAAGAAAGAATCAGCTGATATTAGTTGGAAAATTTCGAACCAACTTATTTTTTCAAATAATCAAGTACAGGTGACACTTGGGGAATCTCCGATTTATTTAAATGACCGTCTAGTCAAAGAGGGAGGACTTTATCCGTTTGAATTAGGGAACCGAATGAAGGTTTCTAATTATTTTATAGAAAAAAGAAAGAATCAATGGAAGATTGGATGTCTCTTCGAAGAACCGCAATTAAATAGGAATCAAATTCTGATACAAGAAAAAAATAATGAGTATCCGATGGATTTTCCAGAGTATAGAAGGAGTCCCAGAGTTAACCCTATTATCCATAGCGGAAAAATCATTATCAATCAACCTCCTCAACCGATTAGACTCCCAAAAAACTCGCTCATCAGAGCAATTGTTCCAGCTTTAGGAATGTTTACTTTAACTGCATTGAGTTCAATTTGGACAAAAGGTAATCCTGTAATGATGCTAGGGATGGGGGGCTTTAGTCTCCTGACAGCAGCGACAACTATGAGTCAGTATTTTGAAGAGAAAAAGGATACCAAGGAACAAGAAAAAAATCGAATTCAAGATTATGAGGCATATTTATTAAAACAAGTATCTGACTTAGAAAAATACTACAAAGAAGAAACTAATATTTTACATTATAATCAACCGTCAATCTCAACCATTACTGAACTGATTGCAAAGTATGATTCAAGAATTTATGAGAGAATGGACTATAATGAAGATTTCTTGCAGGTGTCTTTGGGTTTAGGAGATAGGTTAAGCCAGCTAGAGCTGCAAACAAATTTTGATGAGCAAAGTAAAGATGAAATATCACAGTTTGCTCGTACAGTCTTGCAAGACTACAGTTTGCAAAAGAAGGTTCCAATTACTGTTAATATTTTTGAAGCGACAGTTGGTCTTGTTGGAAACAGTGAAGTAACTAGAACAGCTGTATATAACATGCTTTTACAGATGGCAATGTTTCACAGCTACTTAGATGTTAATTTTATCAATCTTGTTCAAGAACAGAGATATGAGAAAGATTGGTCTGAGTGGCGATTTCTTCCTCATTTCAATATGCAGGAACGAAATATTCGTGGTTTTGTCCATGATGCCAGAAGTCGTGATGCCGTTCTAAATTCGCTTTACCGTATCATTCAAAAACGTTCTCAAATCAAACGTGAAATGGGGGAAAAAGATGCGCGCTTTAAACCCCATTATGTCTTAACGATTATGGATGACTCCCATTTACTTGGCCATAGTTTGAATGAGTATCTAGCCAAAGATTTGACAGAGTTGGGTGTAACAGTCATTTGGGTGAAAGAGGCACGTCGTCTTTTGCCAGAAACTATCACAACTCTAATTGAATATAAGAATCAAAATTTAGGTCAAATCATTAATGATGAAGGTGCCTATAGTGCTCAAACCTTTATTCCCCACCCGCTGTTGGATTGCTATGAAGATTCTATTCGTACTTTAGCAAATCTAAAACACATGGAAGTAGAGAAGAACACGATTCCTAAATCCGTTACCTTTTTGGAACTCTACCAAGTCAGAGAAGTTGAAGAGTTACAGGTTGCGACTAGATGGTCCAAAGCGGATACTTTTAAAACGTTAGCTGTGCCATTAGGATTGCGTGGGAAGGATGACCAGGTGGAGCTCAACTTACATGAACGTGCACATGGGCCACATGGTCTTGTAGCAGGAACTACTGGTTCAGGTAAATCTGAGATTCTTCAGTCTTATATATTATCTATGGCTGTAAACTTTAGTCCAGAGGATGTTGGATTTCTTACGATTGACTTCAAAGGTGGAGGGATGGCGAATCTTTTCAAAGATTTACCACATATGCTTGGGTCTATTACTAACTTAGATGGAGCTGCTAGTGCGCGTGCCCTAGCTTCTATCAAAGCAGAGTTACAAAAACGACAACGTCTCTTTAATCAATTTGGTGTTAATCATATCAATGGATATACTAAATTATATAAGGAAGGCCAAAAAGCTACTGACAAATCAGGTTATCCAGAAAAACCATTACCTCATCTGTTCCTTATTAGTGATGAGTTTGCTGAATTAAAAGAACATGAACCAGAATTTATGACAGAGCTGGTTTCGACAGCCCGTATCGGACGTTCGCTTGGAGTCCATCTAATTCTTGCTACACAAAAACCATCAGGGGTCGTCAATGATCAAATATGGTCAAACTCTCGTTTCAAACTAGCTTTGAAAGTGTCAGATGAGTCTGATTCAAATGAAATAATCAAAACCCCAGATGCGGCGAGCATTACTGAACCAGGACGTGCTTACCTACAAGTAGGAAATAACGAAATCTATGAATTGTTCCAGTCTGCATGGAGTGGTGCACAGTATGCCCCACAAACAGAGGGAGTTCAAGAAGTTGTTGATGAAAGAATTTGGTTGATAAATGACCTAGGACAATATGAATTGTTGTCTGATGACCTATCTAAGGATGAAAATTATATTGCTGATCAGACGGAAGAAATCACGGAACTCTCAGCGGTTGTAAACTATATAGCAAGAGTGAGTAAGACTGTTCCTTTCAATCTGCCAGATAAACCGTGGTTAGAACCTTTAGAGACAGCCATCATATCCCCTCAAACAGATATTCACTGGACCGATGAAAAAGTATTGGCCGTTCCCTTTGCTCGAATGGATATTCCGACAGAACAACGTCAGAAGGATTATCATTTTGATTTGGA
The DNA here is from genome assembly GCF_003390135.1 of Streptococcus sp. NM. Taxonomy (GTDB): domain Bacteria; phylum Bacillota; class Bacilli; order Lactobacillales; family Streptococcaceae; genus Streptococcus. The sequence goes on along the minus strand of NZ_QUOS01000003.1, from coordinate 3,019 downwards.
AAAAATGGGGCATACAGTTTTCTATGGTTCACCTGGTTTTGGGAAATCCCTAGCTCTTCAAACTCTAGTGCTAAATCTCGCTCGTTTGAATACTCCAGAGCAAGTACAAATCAATCTATTTGACTTCGGAACCAATGGACTCTTGCCACTAAAAGATTTACCTCATGTAGTTGATTTAACAAGGTTTGATGAAGAAGAAAAACTGGTTAAGTTTTTAAAACGTATTGACCAAGAGTTGAAGATTCGCAAGGAGAAGTTTGCCATCTATAATGTAGCAAGTCTTTCTCAATACGAACAAAAATCAGGTGAGAAACTCCCTGCTATTCTTACTATTTTTGACGGGTTTGATACTATAAAAGACACAGCGCTAGAAGAAGCTATTGAAAGTATGATTAACCGCCTCCTACGTGAGGGAGCGAGTCTTGGATGCTATGTGATTTTGACAGCACTCCGCTCAAATAGCCTTAAAATCAGTATGTCAAGTAATATTACCTCGCGCTTGGCCTTTTACCTAGTTGATGAAGGAGCTTCTAAGGAAATTATAGGACGCGATGCTTTAATTCAGCAAGAAATTTTTGGCCGTGCCCAGTTGAAAGAAGATATTCCGTATGCCATTCAGGTTTATCTCCCGATAAGTGGAGAAGGCGATATTGAGCGCCTATATAACTTGGAAGAAGAAGTTAAGCTGATTGCAAGAAGCTGGACAGGAGTTTGCCCAGAACCAATTCCAATGTTGCCAAATGAAGTGACGCTTGATGAGTTTAAACAATCAGCTACAGTTCAAGAGATGATGCAACAAGGTCAAATCCCAATCGGATATGATAAAGAAACGACTAAGGTAGTAAGCTTTAATCCTAAAGAACATGGCTATTTTGTCATTATGGATGACACACCACAGCAAACAGAACTACTGGAATCAGTTTTATTAATGGCATTTGAAAATTTGAATGGGCAAGCTCAACGTATTCTTTTTGATATTGACGGACGTCTTGCAAATCCAGATAGTTTTGATTCAATCATCTTGTTAAATAACTTTAGTACGGCATTAACAGATCTTGTAAGTGAAATTGAACGAAGACTACAAGGTGGTGATAATCAAATGATGTTTGTTTACATGCCAGACATTCATACCGTAAATGAAAAAATGTTACTTTCTGCAAATGTGTTAGAAACGATTATCAAAAATGCCTCTAAAGCGGGAGTTTACTTTATTTTCCATGGCTATCAGAAAAATATTGAAAGTAAATTTGATGAGTTTAGTAAGCGATTGCGTGCAAATATGCCTGCAGGTATATTTGGTACTAGATTTATGGATCAAGGAATGATTAAAGGTAAATCAGATTACAAAGAAACTCTTTTAGAAGTCGATGAAACTCACTTCTTTGTTGGAAGAGAAGTTTGCAGAATTAAATTACCAAGATAATTAAAAATATAGTTCACAAAGAGCTTCTTGTTCTGTGAAGGTGTCATCTTTCGTACTTAATGTATATGGCTTTTGTGTGATAAATATGTTAAAATAAATTATATAATTTAGTTTTTACGGAGGATAGGAATGGGAGAATATTATAGACAGATAGCATCGTATTTTCGGCAGTGTGCATCAAGTATGCAAGTTGAAAAGGCAGCAATCGATGAAAAAATTCATAGGTTGAGAGATGCTAGTAGTGCATTGGCAATTAAAATAGAATCTATCCAAGTTCAATCGAGATCTTTAAGTCAAATCCTACCTTTGGACTCGACTCAGTTTAAAGGGAATCGTCAGGAAGATTTTGAAGAAAAATTTCACTCTTTAGAAACAGAGCTATCGAATTTTTGTTCTGGCCATGAAAATAATAAACAAACAATTGATGATAAAATTCAAACTCTTACATCGGAATCGAGTGATTTACAGAATAAAATAAATAATTACTACCGACAAGCGAGAGTGTATGATAATTTAGATGACTAGGAGAGAATAATGGCAGAAACAGGTGTAAATAAATCCAGTTGGGACAGTATTACTAGAAATGTTTCTTCTTCAACTGCAGGAATTGCCAAGCTGAATGATATACGATTTAGTCGTACAGATCTAATCCCTTTTACTACGTTTAATGAAGTTTTTGAAGAATTTAACAAATCAATAAATAAATTTAAAGGATTCACAAGGAAAGATGCATATAAAATGGAGCAAGCAGGTCAGAATAAACTAGATGATGATGCTGCTGGAGCATCTGCTATGACATCTGGGGGAGGTTTGAAGTGATAGAACCACAGATGACTTTATTTACAAGAGCACTATCTAAATGTAAATTGACAGAGAAAGATAATGATGTTTTGACAGCGGTAGCGATGACCTTATCAGGACATCCAGATGTTTTTCGGGCGTGTTATATAGCTTTTATGAATGACGAACCAAGTTATCATTATCATCCAATGATAGGGGCGCCGTTGGAATTTTTCTATGAAAAAGAGCTCGTGCGGATTCGGCGTCTTCAAGAAGAAGTTATCCTACCTCGTTCAGTTTTTATCCAGTATGCTTCCTATGTGGATCTCTGTTTAAGTCGTATCTATCCTTTGGGTAGTGTTGTCGAACTTGATCGTGAGCTCCTTCCTAAGGAGTTGGTTGAGTCATTTGAAAGCGAACAGATGGACTTTTTTGTAGTCATTTCCGGTCGTCGAGTTGATTTGGCAAACGGACATTATGTGGACTACATTGGTCATGGCTATCCGTTTGGGCTACGATTTGACATCTCTCCTTTGCTTATAAGTAATCTTTTTATTAAGAGAGTTGTATCAGAAGGATATTCGGATACCGTGGATGAACACTACTGCCAAGAAGCTCTGCGTAAGGAATACCTAAATGCAGGTATGGTATCCAGTGTTTATGTTAAGGAGGAAGTGAATGAAGATTGATGTATCGGAAGTTCTGTTACAAAAAGAGTTGTTGAGTATCTCTGTTGAGAGTATTAAATCACAGCTTTCTGTTTCGAGAAGTCGTCTATCAGAGGTCGTTTCAACTGATAGCCTCAAAGGGGCAGTG
>NZ_QUOS01000010.1:0-25559 GCF_003390135.1 Streptococcus sp. NM | reverse complement strand
GATTTAGCTCCAGATGGTCTAAAAGAAATTTGGAGAAATGACTTTACTGACAAAAAGTATTCACGTGATTATTGGGTTATTAAAAACTACACATCTGACCAGCTTGAAGAGTATGTAATCCTTTTTAAAAGAGTTACAATCACGAGTTCTGCCATATTTTGACAAATAGACAATTTTCCGAAAAATTTGGTCTTTTTCGGAAAGTTGCTTTCTTTTAGGAAAGCATCTAAAAAAACGCCCAAATCTTTTGCGCCTCTAGGGGTTCTACTGATGTGTTGTATGAAAAAAGTCTGAAAAACTCTCAGGATCGTTGTCTTAGCACCAAAAATACGTGAAATTTGCATAATTAAAATAAATTTCAGGGGGAGTTATACAAAAAAACGACGATTTAAATCGTTGTTTTACTGATATAAATGTGTAATCTTTTTTTGAAAATACGTCTATTTATTTTTATTGTAAAGTAGACATAACCGAATGAACATAGGTTGTAGAAAGCAAATGAAAAAAACTGCAAGGATGATAGATCCTGTATCTAAATAACCTCTTTCAAGACCGTTTTCAACAACAACAAGCCTGTAGTTTCGACAACGATCAAAAATAAAAATATATAAAAAATTTTCGCCCAAAACATAGTGTTACCCCTTTCTATTTACAAAGGTTATCTATTTGTTCTTTTAAATTTATCAAAACGAAATTCTCACTCACATACAACTAATTAGTTATTTTTTTTGAAAACAAACGTTGCCACCAGTTCTTCTTTGTTTCTAAAAGTAATGTTTCATTTTTGATAGTCAGTGCTCCAATAAGTTGGAGTTGATTGTTGTTAGTGTCCAACATATTGGCAATTTGATCATCTTTTTCATCAATCTGAGAGATTAAAAAACGTCGTTCATTATCAAAATCCTCACGAAGCTGCTTAATTTGCTCCTGCAATACAGTTTCTACACGATTGCTAGCATCATCTATACTGCTAGATTCTGTGTAGCTATCTTCTACAATACATCTATCAAGTATGTATTGCGTGATTGTCTTATTTTCATTTTTAGCTAATTCTACAAGCTTCTCTTTCTGTTCCTTAGAAACTCGGATGCTTATTTGAACACTCATTTTTTTCTCCTCCACTAAAATTGGCTGCTATACAATTATAACGTTCTGTGTGGATACATTGTAGCATATTCTACACAATTCTACACGCATAATATGTATGAAAATCATGAATTTTTTGAGAATATCCTTTTATACATGGTATAGATTTCAACACTTTCTCTGATAGTTCCTGCTGCTTGTTCCAATTTTCTTCTGTCGTTATAATGCATGCTCCTTTTTTATCTGATTTTGTTGCTTGCTGCCATCAAGGAGCGCTAAATAAAAAAGTAAATATTGATTTAAGCCTATATAAGGCCATATTTGCCCCTTAGACAGTCCAATGTGGAATTTATCCGGCTTTTTAGCTAGATGCCCCTTAACGGCCAAAATATGGCCCCTGACGGTAACTTAAATATTGTTCAGTACTAAAACCGTAAAAAATCCCTTTTTAGTCATGATACGATCATAGTTGTAGAGGGCCTTTCTGCAAATTTATCTAAAAAGGAGGGGATACAGATGGAGATAATTTTAAATATCTTACTTACTATTGAAGTGGAGATCTTGGTCCATTATATTTGCAAGTGGCTAGATAGAAAATAGTGAACTGAGTGAAAGATTTTTTTATTTTTTAAAAATAAAATATAGATTTTTTTCTTAAGAAGATACTTTCTAATTTACTTTCTGATCTACTTTATATTACTTTATATTACTTTGTCGACCTTAGAAAATCAGCAATATCAAGGGGTTGCAGATAAATAATTGACTATTTTGTACCCCATTAATGACTATTTTGTACCCCATTAATGACTATTTTGTACCCCATTAATGACTATTTTGTACCCCATTATTGACTATAAATTTAAAAATTGATAGAATATAGCATAATAGGAAACATAGTAAAAGGTAAACAAGATGGTATCAAATAGAAAATCCAGTAAAATCTATGAAGAACTAGCTTCTCGTCAAAATTATTTAGTTGTCCAGGCGAATGACTTGGCCAAAGCTTTTGGTAATTTAAAAGCTTTTGAACACAAGGTTTTAGACTACTGTTTTTCATCTGTAACGAAAGATAGTAGAGTTGGTGATGTCTTTACGGTTCATAGCCTTGACATTATGAAGCACTTTGGCTTAACTAAAAACGGTCAAAATTATAGACGGATTGCAGAAGCTTTTTCGAGACTTAACGAGAATACCGCTCTATATATTCCTGAAACATTGCCTGACGGTAGACGATCAATAATCATGACTCAACTTTTCAGCAGAATAAGATTTATTGAGGATGGCCTTGTAGAGTTTAAATTCTCTGAAGATGCTGGACCTTTAGTTTTTGAGTTAAAACGAAACTACTACTCTTTCCATTTGGATGAGTTAGGAAATGTGAAATCAAAGTATTCTTTGATCTTGATGAAACTTTGGGAAGCATATCGCTTAGGAAATCGAGAATATACAACCATTAAGGGAAGTTTAGAGGAGTGGCAAGATTGGTTCTTGGGTGAAGAGAAGTCATGGCCTGCAGGTTTGTTTAAGAGGAATGCTCTCATGGTGGCATGCGAAGAATTAGAAATGAAATTCAACGCTGATATAGATTTAACAACTGTAAAAAAAGGACGAAAAGTTATCGGGTATGAGATGGTAATTAGGGATAGACGGATGCCAACCACTGCAGAGGTAATCATAGAAGCAGAGAAAGCATCACATCAGACAGATATCTATGATTTTTTGTAATTTGAACTTATATTAAGAGTTGGGGCTTGCGTATGCAGCCCTTTTTCTTTGAGAAAGATAGAGATTAAAAAAGAGTTTATTAACTCGTTGGTGCTACTAGCTTTATAGCAATATTAAACTGAGGTGGTTAATTATTTTCTAGGTTGAGAAACGTCTTAGGTAAAAAAATGCTGTTGTAACTCCTTGATATTGCTTGATTTATAACGAAATAGGAATGAGGTGGTTAATCGTTTTTTAGGTCGAGAAACATAGTGGTTCAAAAAAAGAACCGAAAACCCACGTCCCTGTAAGTGTGGAGTTGATTTTAAAACAACGTGACTTTATAGGGGTATTACCTCTACTTTCACTATGTTTTAGAATATGATTAAAATTTGAACTATAAATTGAACGTGCTGTAGCTGCTAAAAATGAGTTGATTTTTGAGAAGAAACCGTTTTCGGCTATCATAGTCCGATTTGGGCTATGATAGCTTTGAATGTAAAATGAGGCGTGATAAAATATATATAAGAAACAAAAAAAGGAGCGTACAATCAATGTCAAAATTAAAAAAAAGATCAAAAAGAGTATATAGCAGCTATACATCATAATAGCTATTTGCTTAATTATCTTTACTTAGGCACTTTATCTAAAAATGAATTAAAAGTTGTTTTTGGAATATTAGAGATAATACATAATATATACTCACAAGAGAGTGTAACTATCTCATACTCAGATATTGCAGCTATATCAGAATATGCAACTGAACTTTACGAGAATAATACTAATAATCAATTTGAACGTTTTATAGAGAGTATTCAAACTAAACTTAGATTAGTCTCATATAAACAGTTTTTAGGACCCGAAGGTAAAAAACATATGGTCTATAATGATTATCCTATTTTTTTGCAGTTTGGAGTAAATCATAGTAGTCAAGAATTAACACTCTATATATCAGAAACAGTCTATCTATATGAAATAAAGAAAAACAATGGGAATATTATCGAAGAGGAAAAAAAGAATTGCTGATTTATTTCGTAAAGAAGATTGGTCTGAAATACAAATATATGAAAAAGTGAAAGAAGGATACTTGACAAAAATAGAGAAGAGAAAATGATTTATGAACGCTAAAAGAAAACAAAGAAAAAGCAAAGAAAAAATAGAGAATATCCCAAAAGATGCGGTGGCTTATTATTTGCCAACCCCCAATAGCGAAAGGATATATTTTACAAGAGATACAATCTTACTCATGTATCATTTAATTCGCTTAAAGTATTTTTCAAGAGAAATGGTCCTAGATCAGTACTTCATTCTCACAGGTAAAGAATTAAATAACAGAACACTATATTCGTTCATAGGAAATAGAAATATGCCACTGAGTCATTTTGAAGATAACTACAGAATCGGCAAGACTAAATTTATGTATGTCACTAAAGGATTTGCTGAATGGTTGTTAGATATCATGCATGAGATTCCAGGCCTTATTGAATTGACAAAGGTAACAGAATTTAAAGGTTCGCATTATAGCCTCAAGATAAACAAAATGTCTGGCGGAAAAGATGGCATCAGAAAAATACATCTACATGATTATCATACAAGAAGATTAGCGCTGAAAATCGGAAGACTAATCGTTGAACAGTGCACAGATTTATCACCTAGAGAATTGAACGTCACTTACTTTTTTCCCGTTTAATAGAAAACTTATATCACTTGTACCAGATGCAGTGATCTTCGTTCGAGGTCAGAGGTATTTTATTGAGTATGACAGGAATACAGAGCCTCACTTCAAGCTGCTCGGAAAGATATTGGGATATTTTGAAGAGAAGTATTATCGAGGAGATACAATCTTCTTTGTCTTTGATAATATTTCAGAGCCAAAAGACAACCGCCTGCATATGCGTATTATGAATTTTATTGATAATTTATATACCGTACCTTTTGGAGATAGTGGCTTTTCTTACTACGAGAAAACACAAGAGAGTAACGTGACCTTGTTTGCACTTCCAGAGGTCAATGCTCTATCTCAAATCTCAGAAGCTATCATGCACGATATAGTGATTGATGAACGTCAAGAAAACGAAAGATTATTAGAGAAGTGTATGACAGAACGTATCATGCCTTACGATATTGTTTCTGTTGAATTGGTAGAAGATAATGACAGTCCATTCTCTTTAATTTTGACTTACCTAGATGATTATTTTGATGAGGAAAAAATGCCACTTATAAAATTAAATTATGGTGACGTTAGCAACCATGACTATTTTGAAAAACTCTATGATAGATACAAGGACGAATACGAAAGAGTTGGCTTAGTATTCTCTTCAGAGATTACAAAACAATACTACAATATACCTCACAATGATTTTTTCATGTCACTCTATATCCGATAATGAAATTAAAAAAAGAGAGTACTATTTAAGTCTCTCTTTTTTATTTATTGAAAAATTGAATTAAAATAACAAAAGGGGGATAGAGGATCTTGTAATACATGAGAAAAAGGTACGAAAATCTACAAAAACTCTCATATATGAGAAAAAAGTACGTGGTTACATATTATTTTTGTCTTTGGACTAGTTCCAAAAGATCCTTGTGTGTCTGCTTTAGAATGAGAGCTGATAAAGGTTTATTAGCAACCGTGGAAATTCTATGGATCACGGATGCAATACCTTGTGAAGATAGTGGTTGTTTCTTGTAGTTCAAGAAGAGTGAGCCGATAGTAGCATCAGCACTATACCATTTTTTTTCGTTCCTTAACGTAAGGATCGATATAAGGGATAAATTCCTTAATGATTGATTTTTGGACAAGCTCTCCTCTATGATTAACAACCGTCAAAGTTTTCTTTCGTAGGTCTATATCTCGATACGTAGCTTGTGCGAGTTGTTCAATATCAACTCCAGCTCCAGCAAGCAAGGCAACAATCGCTAAATCACGTTCCTTGTTTCGCTCCCAATTTCGTGCTTTTGTTTTGGTAAGGTATGTTACAAGATAATTGTCTATCATATCCAGATAGTCAAGGATTTCTTGAAGATTGTAACTTTCGATATAGTCTGTATTTTCCTTTGGTTTACCTTGTGAGGAAAGAGTAGCAGCACCATAAACAACCTCCCACTCGTTCATCACGTTACGATAGAAGTGAGGCGCTTGTTTATCGATTGTGAAAGATGCTACGGTGTAGTAGTTCCAGAAGGCACTCAAAATCTTAATGACTAGTTTCTTGCCATTTGGTTTGAGCCTTAGTGAGCCTACATAATCAACGACTGCATCAAGAGGGGTTTGCTCTAAGTCGTCCATAGTGATTTCGCTGATAGATTTCTTTAGATACTCATCTGCATAGAAGTCCAGAAACTTTCTCAACTCAACTAGCTTATAGTAGCTAGAGGTGTTCCTTTTATTCGTAGTGAAAAAGTAATCTAGGTATAAATGAATATCTGGAGAAAGAATGCTCTCCAATTCTTGATAATTCTGTTCTAATTTATTCATAAAATATTTTTATTTCCTCTTTTTAATAGTAATAGTAGGACGGTTTTTTAGTCCATAAATCGTATAGGTATAGGCTTTTATTTTTAAAAGTAGCAGAAAAGGGGGGAAAGGTAGCAGAAATGTAGGTTTTTTTGATTTAAAAGTAGCAGCATAGCTACCAAAAACATGAAAAGTTCGGAATATATGAGAAAAAGTGCATGAATTTGGCTGCATTTTACTTTTCTCTTTGAATTAGATCCAAAAAATCCTTGTTTTTCTCAAGTAGAATGCACGAATGAGTCTGTTTTAAAATGGCTGCGGATAAAGATTTTTCAAAAATGCGCTCTATCCTACTTATTACTCCTGATATTTTTGGAGCAGTTAGTGGTCTTCTTTTGAAGTCGAGAAATAGAGAATCACTAGCATTAGTAGATGCTATTTTCTCTCTTTCTTTGATGTACGGTGAGATATAGTGGATAAATTCACTTAAAATAGGTTTCTTAATTCGTTCACCTTTAGGAGATGTAACTATTAGCGTCTGTTTGTGTAAGTCAATATCTCTATAAGTAGTTTGCGCTAATTGTTTAAGATCAACTCCAGTTCCAGCAAGTAAAGCGATGATTGCTAAATCCCTGTCTTTATTTTTCAGCAATTTAGATGATCCTGCTTCTTCATCAAGATCAAGGAAGAAGTCATAGGGACTCGTAGGTTTCTCATTCTTATCAATTTCATCAAAAAAGTATAGCATATGTGGCAAATCATAATGAACTACTCGTACTGTGTTCCCTGCTCCTCTTTTTGATGTAAAAAGAGAAAGTATGCCATACTCATTGATCCATTCGTCCATAACATTGCGGTAGAAGTGTGGGGCTTTTCTATCACCTGAGAAGGATACAACAGTGTAGTAGTTCCAGAATGAGTTTAAGACACTAATAAATCGTTTTTTACCGTCTGGTTTTAGCTCTAAAGAGTTGACATAATCTGCAACAACTTCTACAGGTGTTTGCTCTAAATCATCCATGGTTAATTCATTGGTGGACTTTTTTAGATGGTTACCTGCGTAGAAATCGAGGAATTTTTTCAAACTATTTAATTTGCGATAGCTATACAAGTCCCTTTTATTTGTAGTAAAAAAATAGTCTATATATAATCGAACGGCAGGAGACCAAAAACCCTCTAATTCGTCATATTTTTTCTCTAATTTTGTCATGATTTCACCTTGTAATTTTATCTATTACTAGAGTAACAGAAAATCATGGGTAAATCAAAGTATGATAGGGAAAACTTGATTCGAGCCATCGAGAAGCCGAGTTTCTAGTTTAATAGGCTACAAATTTTACAGATAAAAAAGCATCTCGTTTACACGAAATGCTCTTTTCTAGTTGTTGATTATAATTAGCTTGTTTTTTTTGCATAGAACACTTGCAAGCGCCCTGTATTTTCGACATAGTTCCCAACACCATTGTATTTTTCTTGAGCTTCCTTGTTTATCATTTGAAAAGTATTCAATTCATCCAAGCTGATTTCTCTGATATTTTTAAGTTTCAGCCAGTGATAATCTTGATCGTCTGCAAATAGGCTTGGAGCATAAATAGCAGCATCCAAAGGAGCTGATTTTTTATTAAAAAATTGGTAAAGTACCAAATCAGCAATATAAGTAAATTCTTTACTCACAAGCAATATTTTACTTACTTTTGTAAGTTTTTTAGGATCCATTCTGTTACTTGTGCTGAAGTATACAGAACCTACTTCGTTAGCTTTCTCTAAGTGAGCATCCAGCACCTCTTTTGCCGAGCAAATATCAATCCCTACGACAGGGAGAGCAACGCTATACGTAACCGACATAAATTTGACCTCCGGTAAATTAATATTTTTTTCAGATATACTAGCAATATAAATTGTGCTAGTTACAGTCTAGTTAATAACTAGATATATAAATTCTAGCATACAGTTAGATAAAAGTCAAGTGATTATGCTTCAAGCCATAATAAAAAAATAACCCCTACCGCCGTAGGGGTTATTTTTTTATTAAAAGATTAAAAGAAAATAATAGTGGGGTGACCTTCCCACATCTCTTTAAGACCACGAGGGCGTGACGGCTGCCTGTTCCGTCCTTATTATTTTCCTTTTTCTCACTTACTTAAAGTATATCACAGAGATATAAAAAATACAAAAAAAAGTTACTTTTTCGTCCTTTTTATCAAGAAAATCTACATTTTCCGCATTCTTTTGGCGTCCAGATAATTCTTGAGTTTATTGTCCGTTAATGGGTACATGGTGCGAACACTTCCATTTTTAGGGTCAAGACGAACAGCAACTAGAGTATTCTCTTCGAGCAATTTTACAAATTGTAAAGATTTTCCGTCAGGGTGTAACCCTACATAATCTGGGGTTGTTAAAATATCTGGAATTTGACTGTACGTTTTTTCAAAATCGGCGAACTCGTCCCCGTGTCGTTTCAGCATATGCTTTTTACGATTTTTCGCCAAAATAATTGGGTCATTTTCATTATATGAGAGACCAAACTCAGTAATGATTTCTTGGGAGAATTTCCCTACTTCCGTGACTTTCTGCATGTTTATATTATATCATGAAACATGCAGAAAATTGGTGAAGTAGACTATTTTATTTCATTATTTGCCCATCTTTCCACGTCTCTTAAGAACCATTCAATAATTTGATTTTTGTCTGTATTGTACACGTCGTCACGGGAATCAAACTTATAAACTAACGGAGATTTTTGTCTAAATCGATAAGATATAATATCTAACATTTGTTTTGTTTCAGCTGGAGCTTCTATATATCTATAATCAACTTGTTGAATATGCCAGAGGTCTAAAAACATTGAGTAGTATTGTTTTAGAACTTGGTCAAATCCTTCTACAAGAGACAATGCGCTCGCATAGTATATAGTATCTTTCTTTTTTTGTTCTTGATACAAGTTCGATTCCTTGAACTTATTCACTTGTAAGTACATAAGTTCCTCGTACATTAAGCGTTTATTATTTGATTTTGATTCATCTTGCTTTCTTAGTACAAACCTATTAAAATCATCTGATAAGATTAAATCACGAAATTGATAGTAATTTAATATAGTTCGATGGCCTCTTTTTGTTGGAGCATATTTTTTAATTATAGCATTCAGCTGATTACGATTATTAGTGGAATCTACTGACATGCTTATTCCAAAAACATCATCAAGGAATTCTCTTAAATCTCTAGATGTGATTTTTAAAGTGCTTGTAAATACTTTTTCTAGTTCAGAGGGTCTAAAAAAACATCTCCCAATTTTCTCTGTTTACATCATTATGTAGTTTTTTCGAGACTTTTCCAATCTAATGGTCGTATGAAGTCTATCCCCCGTAGCTTGTCTAAATTAAAAGTAATTTCCATATAAAACTCCTAAAAAAGTTAGTTTGCTAATTATTTGTAAAAAAATGATATAACAAAAACTCGATAATATCAACGTTTTAAGACGTTTTGGGTTAAATGGATAAATTAAAAAATAGTTAGTTTTTTAATTCGTGGTTTCGTATAATATAAGCATAAAAGAAGAAAGGCAGGCTGAACAGCCTGATAGGTCGTATTTATGACAACAAAAGAACAACTACTTAAAGAGGTAGAGGAATTAAAAGTCTCCATATTTGCAGATTGCGGTCAGACAAGTTGGCGTTATCATGTTCAGAAAACTTGGACAAAAAAAGAAACAGAAAAAGCACTTGAAGAGATTGGACAAGGTGCGACTACAATTGATTTAGCTCCAGATGGTCTAAAAGAAATTTGGAGAAATGACTTTACTGACAAAAAGTATTCACGTGATTATTGGGTTATTAAAAACTACACATCTGACCAGCTTGAAGAGTATGTAATCCTTTTAAAAGAGTTACAATCACGAGTTCTGCCATATTTTGACAAATAGACAATTTTCCGAAAAATTGGTCTTTTTCGGAAAGTTGCTTTCTTTTAGGAAAGCATCTAAAAAACGCCCAAATCTTTTGCGCCTCTAGGGGTTTCTACTGATGTGTTGTATGCAAAAAAGTCTGAAAAACTCTCAGGATCGTTGTCTTAGCACCAAAAATACGTGAAATTTGCATAATTAAAATAAATTTCAGGGGGAGTTATACAAAAAAACGACGATTTAAATCGTTGTTTTACTGATATAAATGTGTAATCTTTTTTTGAAAATACGTCTATTTATTTTTTATTGTAAAGTAGACATAACCGAATGAACATAGGTTGTAGAAAGCAAATGAAAAAACTGCAAGGATGATAGATCCTGTATCTAAATAACCTCTTTCAAGACCGTTTTTCAACAACAACAAGCCTGTAGTTTCGACAACGATCAAAAATAAAAATATATAAAAAATTTTCGCCCAAAACATAGTGTTACCCCTTTCTATTTACAAAGGTTATCTATTTGTTCTTTTAAATTTATCAAAACGAAATTCTCACTCACATACAACTAATTAGTTATTTTTTTGAAAACAAACGTTGCCACCAGTTCTTCTTTGTTTCTAAAAGTAATGTTTCATTTTTGATAGTCAGTGCTCCAATAAGTTGGAGTTGATTGTTGTTAGTGTCCAACATATTGGCAATTTGATCATCTTTTTCATCAATCTGAGAGATTAAAAAACGTCGTTCATTATCAAAATCCTCACGAAGCTGCTTAATTTGCTCCTGCAATACAGTTTCTACACGATTGCTAGCATCATCTATACTGCTAGATTCTGTGTAGCTATCTTCTACAATACATCTATCAAGTATGTATTGCGTGATTGTCTTATTTTCATTTTTAGCTAATTCTACAAGCTTCTCTTTCTGTTCCTTAGAAACTCGGATGCTTATTTGAACACTCATTTTTTCTCCTCCACTAAAATTGGCTGCTATACAATTATAACGTTCTGTGTGGATACATTGTAGCATATTCTACACAATTCTACACGCATAATATGTATGAAAATCATGAATTTTTTGAGAATATCCTTTTATACATGGTATAGATTTCAACACTTTCTCTGATAGTTCCTGCTGCTTGTTCCAATTTTCTTCTGTCGTTATAATGCATGCTCCTTTTTTATCTGATTTTGTTGCTTGCTGCCATCAAGGAGCGCTAAATAAAAAAGTAAATATTGATTTAAGCCTATATAAGGCCATATTTGCCCCTTAGACAGTCCAATGTGGAATTTATCCGGCTTTTTAGCTAGATGCCCCTTAACGGCCAAAATATGGCCCCTGACGGTAACTTAAATATTGTTCAGTACTAAAACCGTAAAAAATCCCTTTTTAGTCATGATACGATCATAGTTGTAGAGGGCCTTTCTGCAAATTTATCTAAAAAGGAGGGGATACAGATGGAGATAATTTTAAATATCTTACTTACTATTGAAGTGGAGATCTTGGTCCATTATATTTGCAAGTGGCTAGATAGAAAATAGTGAACTGAGTGAAAGATTTTTTTATTTTTTAAAAATAAAATATAGATTTTTTTCTTAAGAAGATACTTTCTAATTTACTTTCTGATCTACTTTATATTACTTTATATTACTTTGTCGACCTTAGAAAATCAGCAATATCAAGGGGTTGCAGATAAATAATTGACTATTTTGTACCCCATTAATGACTATTTTGTACCCCATTAATGACTATTTTGTACCCCATTAATGACTATTTTGTACCCCATTATTGACTATAAATTTAAAAATTGATAGAATATAGCATAATAGGAAACATAGTAAAAGGTAAACAAGATGGTATCAAATAGAAAATCCAGTAAAATCTATGAAGAACTAGCTTCTCGTCAAAATTATTTAGTTGTCCAGGCGAATGACTTGGCCAAAGCTTTTGGTAATTTAAAAGCTTTTGAACACAAGGTTTTAGACTACTGTTTTTCATCTGTAACGAAAGATAGTAGAGTTGGTGATGTCTTTACGGTTCATAGCCTTGACATTATGAAGCACTTTGGCTTAACTAAAAACGGTCAAAATTATAGACGGATTGCAGAAGCTTTTTCGAGACTTAACGAGAATACCGCTCTATATATTCCTGAAACATTGCCTGACGGTAGACGATCAATAATCATGACTCAACTTTTCAGCAGAATAAGATTTATTGAGGATGGCCTTGTAGAGTTTAAATTCTCTGAAGATGCTGGACCTTTAGTTTTTGAGTTAAAACGAAACTACTACTCTTTCCATTTGGATGAGTTAGGAAATGTGAAATCAAAGTATTCTTTGATCTTGATGAAACTTTGGGAAGCATATCGCTTAGGAAATCGAGAATATACAACCATTAAGGGAAGTTTAGAGGAGTGGCAAGATTGGTTCTTGGGTGAAGAGAAGTCATGGCCTGCAGGTTTGTTTAAGAGGAATGCTCTCATGGTGGCATGCGAAGAATTAGAAATGAAATTCAACGCTGATATAGATTTAACAACTGTAAAAAAAGGACGAAAAGTTATCGGGTATGAGATGGTAATTAGGGATAGACGGATGCCAACCACTGCAGAGGTAATCATAGAAGCAGAGAAAGCATCACATCAGACAGATATCTATGATTTTTTGTAATTTGAACTTATATTAAGAGTTGGGGCTTGCGTATGCAGCCCTTTTTCTTTGAGAAAGATAGAGATTAAAAAAGAGTTTATTAACTCGTTGGTGCTACTAGCTTTATAGCAATATTAAACTGAGGTGGTTAATTATTTTCTAGGTTGAGAAACGTCTTAGGTAAAAAATGCTGTTGTAACTCCTTGATATTGCTTGATTTATAACGAAATAGGAATGAGGTGGTTAATCGTTTTTTAGGTCGAGAAACATAGTGGTTCAAAAAAAGAACCGAAAACCCACGTCCCTGTAAGTGTGGAGTTGATTTTAAAACAACGTGACTTTATAGGGGTATTACCTCTACTTTCACTATGTTTTAGAATATGATTAAAATTTGAACTATAAATTGAACGTGCTGTAGCTGCTAAAAATGAGTTGATTTTTGAGAAGAAACCGTTTTCGGCTATCATAGTCCGATTTGGGCTATGATAGCTTTGAATGTAAAATGAGGCGTGATAAAATATATATAAGAAACAAAAAAAGGAGCGTACAATCAATGTCAAAATTAAAAAAAGATCAAAAAGAGTATATAGCAGCTATACATCATAATAGCTATTTGCTTAATTATCTTTACTTAGGCACTTTATCTAAAAATGAATTAAAAGTTGTTTTTGGAATATTAGAGATAATACATAATATATACTCACAAGAGAGTGTAACTATCTCATACTCAGATATTGCAGCTATATCAGAATATGCAACTGAACTTTACGAGAATAATACTAATAATCAATTTGAACGTTTTATAGAGAGTATTCAAACTAAACTTAGATTAGTCTCATATAAACAGTTTTTAGGACCCGAAGGTAAAAAACATATGGTCTATAATGATTATCCTATTTTTTTGCAGTTTGGAGTAAATCATAGTAGTCAAGAATTAACACTCTATATATCAGAAACAGTCTATCTATATGAAATAAAGAAAAACAATGGGAATATTATCGAAGAGGAAAAAAGAATTGCTGATTTATTTCGTAAAGAAGATTGGTCTGAAATACAAATATATGAAAAAGTGAAAGAAGGATACTTGACAAAAATAGAGAAGAGAAAATGATTTATGAACGCTAAAAGAAAACAAAGAAAAAGCAAAGAAAAAATAGAGAATATCCCAAAAGATGCGGTGGCTTATTATTTGCCAACCCCCAATAGCGAAAGGATATATTTTACAAGAGATACAATCTTACTCATGTATCATTTAATTCGCTTAAAGTATTTTTCAAGAGAAATGGTCCTAGATCAGTACTTCATTCTCACAGGTAAAGAATTAAATAACAGAACACTATATTCGTTCATAGGAAATAGAAATATGCCACTGAGTCATTTTGAAGATAACTACAGAATCGGCAAGACTAAATTTATGTATGTCACTAAAGGATTTGCTGAATGGTTGTTAGATATCATGCATGAGATTCCAGGCCTTATTGAATTGACAAAGGTAACAGAATTTAAAGGTTCGCATTATAGCCTCAAGATAAACAAAATGTCTGGCGGAAAAGATGGCATCAGAAAAATACATCTACATGATTATCATACAAGAAGATTAGCGCTGAAAATCGGAAGACTAATCGTTGAACAGTGCACAGATTTATCACCTAGAGAATTGAACGTCACTTACTTTTTCCCGTTTAATAGAAAACTTATATCACTTGTACCAGATGCAGTGATCTTCGTTCGAGGTCAGAGGTATTTTATTGAGTATGACAGGAATACAGAGCCTCACTTCAAGCTGCTCGGAAAGATATTGGGATATTTTGAAGAGAAGTATTATCGAGGAGATACAATCTTCTTTGTCTTTGATAATATTTCAGAGCCAAAAGACAACCGCCTGCATATGCGTATTATGAATTTTATTGATAATTTATATACCGTACCTTTTGGAGATAGTGGCTTTTCTTACTACGAGAAAACACAAGAGAGTAACGTGACCTTGTTTGCACTTCCAGAGGTCAATGCTCTATCTCAAATCTCAGAAGCTATCATGCACGATATAGTGATTGATGAACGTCAAGAAAACGAAAGATTATTAGAGAAGTGTATGACAGAACGTATCATGCCTTACGATATTGTTTCTGTTGAATTGGTAGAAGATAATGACAGTCCATTCTCTTTAATTTTGACTTACCTAGATGATTATTTTGATGAGGAAAAAATGCCACTTATAAAATTAAATTATGGTGACGTTAGCAACCATGACTATTTTGAAAAACTCTATGATAGATACAAGGACGAATACGAAAGAGTTGGCTTAGTATTCTCTTCAGAGATTACAAAACAATACTACAATATACCTCACAATGATTTTTTCATGTCACTCTATATCCGATAATGAAATTAAAAAAAGAGAGTACTATTTAAGTCTCTCTTTTTTATTTATTGAAAAATTGAATTAAAATAACAAAAGGGGGATAGAGGATCTTGTAATACATGAGAAAAAGGTACGAAAATCTACAAAAACTCTCATATATGAGAAAAAAGTACGTGGTTACATATTATTTTTGTCTTTGGACTAGTTCCAAAAGATCCTTGTGTGTCTGCTTTAGAATGAGAGCTGATAAAGGTTTATTAGCAACCGTGGAAATTCTATGGATCACGGATGCAATACCTTGTGAAGATAGTGGTTGTTTCTTGTAGTTCAAGAAGAGTGAGCCGATAGTAGCATCAGCACTATACCATTTTTTTCGTTCCTTAACGTAAGGATCGATATAAGGGATAAATTCCTTAATGATTGATTTTTGGACAAGCTCTCCTCTATGATTAACAACCGTCAAAGTTTTCTTTCGTAGGTCTATATCTCGATACGTAGCTTGTGCGAGTTGTTCAATATCAACTCCAGCTCCAGCAAGCAAGGCAACAATCGCTAAATCACGTTCCTTGTTTCGCTCCCAATTTCGTGCTTTTGTTTTGGTAAGGTATGTTACAAGATAATTGTCTATCATATCCAGATAGTCAAGGATTTCTTGAAGATTGTAACTTTCGATATAGTCTGTATTTTCCTTTGGTTTACCTTGTGAGGAAAGAGTAGCAGCACCATAAACAACCTCCCACTCGTTCATCACGTTACGATAGAAGTGAGGCGCTTGTTTATCGATTGTGAAAGATGCTACGGTGTAGTAGTTCCAGAAGGCACTCAAAATCTTAATGACTAGTTTCTTGCCATTTGGTTTGAGCCTTAGTGAGCCTACATAATCAACGACTGCATCAAGAGGGGTTTGCTCTAAGTCGTCCATAGTGATTTCGCTGATAGATTTCTTTAGATACTCATCTGCATAGAAGTCCAGAAACTTTCTCAACTCAACTAGCTTATAGTAGCTAGAGGTGTTCCTTTTATTCGTAGTGAAAAAGTAATCTAGGTATAAATGAATATCTGGAGAAAGAATGCTCTCCAATTCTTGATAATTCTGTTCTAATTTATTCATAAAATATTTTTATTTCCTCTTTTTAATAGTAATAGTAGGACGGTTTTTTAGTCCATAAATCGTATAGGTATAGGCTTTTATTTTTAAAAGTAGCAGAAAAGGGGGGAAAGGTAGCAGAAATGTAGGTTTTTTTGATTTAAAAGTAGCAGCATAGCTACCAAAAACATGAAAAGTTCGGAATATATGAGAAAAAGTGCATGAATTTGGCTGCATTTTACTTTTCTCTTTGAATTAGATCCAAAAAATCCTTGTTTTTCTCAAGTAGAATGCACGAATGAGTCTGTTTTAAAATGGCTGCGGATAAAGATTTTTCAAAAATGCGCTCTATCCTACTTATTACTCCTGATATTTTTGGAGCAGTTAGTGGTCTTCTTTTGAAGTCGAGAAATAGAGAATCACTAGCATTAGTAGATGCTATTTTCTCTCTTTCTTTGATGTACGGTGAGATATAGTGGATAAATTCACTTAAAATAGGTTTCTTAATTCGTTCACCTTTAGGAGATGTAACTATTAGCGTCTGTTTGTGTAAGTCAATATCTCTATAAGTAGTTTGCGCTAATTGTTTAAGATCAACTCCAGTTCCAGCAAGTAAAGCGATGATTGCTAAATCCCTGTCTTTATTTTTCAGCAATTTAGATGATCCTGCTTCTTCATCAAGATCAAGGAAGAAGTCATAGGGACTCGTAGGTTTCTCATTCTTATCAATTTCATCAAAAAAGTATAGCATATGTGGCAAATCATAATGAACTACTCGTACTGTGTTCCCTGCTCCTCTTTTTGATGTAAAAAGAGAAAGTATGCCATACTCATTGATCCATTCGTCCATAACATTGCGGTAGAAGTGTGGGGCTTTTCTATCACCTGAGAAGGATACAACAGTGTAGTAGTTCCAGAATGAGTTTAAGACACTAATAAATCGTTTTTTACCGTCTGGTTTTAGCTCTAAAGAGTTGACATAATCTGCAACAACTTCTACAGGTGTTTGCTCTAAATCATCCATGGTTAATTCATTGGTGGACTTTTTTAGATGGTTACCTGCGTAGAAATCGAGGAATTTTTTCAAACTATTTAATTTGCGATAGCTATACAAGTCCCTTTTATTTGTAGTAAAAAAATAGTCTATATATAATCGAACGGCAGGAGACCAAAAACCCTCTAATTCGTCATATTTTTTCTCTAATTTTGTCATGATTTCACCTTGTAATTTTATCTATTACTAGAGTAACAGAAAATCATGGGTAAATCAAAGTATGATAGGGAAAACTTGATTCGAGCCATCGAGAAGCCGAGTTTCTAGTTTAATAGGCTACAAATTTTACAGATAAAAAAGCATCTCGTTTACACGAAATGCTCTTTTCTAGTTGTTGATTATAATTAGCTTGTTTTTTTTGCATAGAACACTTGCAAGCGCCCTGTATTTTCGACATAGTTCCCAACACCATTGTATTTTTCTTGAGCTTCCTTGTTTATCATTTGAAAAGTATTCAATTCATCCAAGCTGATTTCTCTGATATTTTTAAGTTTCAGCCAGTGATAATCTTGATCGTCTGCAAATAGGCTTGGAGCATAAATAGCAGCATCCAAAGGAGCTGATTTTTTATTAAAAAATTGGTAAAGTACCAAATCAGCAATATAAGTAAATTCTTTACTCACAAGCAATATTTTACTTACTTTTGTAAGTTTTTTAGGATCCATTCTGTTACTTGTGCTGAAGTATACAGAACCTACTTCGTTAGCTTTCTCTAAGTGAGCATCCAGCACCTCTTTTGCCGAGCAAATATCAATCCCTACGACAGGGAGAGCAACGCTATACGTAACCGACATAAATTTGACCTCCGGTAAATTAATATTTTTTTCAGATATACTAGCAATATAAATTGTGCTAGTTACAGTCTAGTTAATAACTAGATATATAAATTCTAGCATACAGTTAGATAAAAGTCAAGTGATTATGCTTCAAGCCATAATAAAAAAATAACCCCTACCGCCGTAGGGGTTATTTTTTTTATTAAAAGATTAAAAGAAAATAATAGTGGGGTGACCTTCCCACATCTCTTTAAGACCACGAGGGCGTGACGGCTGCCTGTTCCGTCCTTATTATTTTCCTTTTTCTCACTTACTTAAAGTATATCACAGAGATATAAAAAATACAAAAAAAAGTTACTTTTTCGTCCTTTTTATCAAGAAAATCTACATTTTCCGCATTCTTTTGGCGTCCAGATAATTCTTGAGTTTATTGTCCGTTAATGGGTACATGGTGCGAACACTTCCATTTTTAGGGTCAAGACGAACAGCAACTAGAGTATTCTCTTCGAGCAATTTTACAAATTGTAAAGATTTTCCGTCAGGGTGTAACCCTACATAATCTGGGGTTGTTAAAATATCTGGAATTTGACTGTACGTTTTTTTCAAAATCGGCGAACTCGTCCCCGTGTCGTTTCAGCATATGCTTTTTACGATTTTTCGCCAAAATAATTGGGTCATTTTCATTATATGAGAGACCAAACTCAGTAATGATTTCTTGGGAGAATTTCCCTACTTCCGTGACTTTCTGCATGTTTATATTATATCATGAAACATGCAGAAAATTGGTGAAGTAGACTATTTTATTTCATTATTTGCCCATCTTTCCACGTCTCTTAAGAACCATTCAATAATTTGATTTTTGTCTGTATTGTACACGTCGTCACGGGAATCAAACTTATAAACTAACGGAGATTTTTGTCTAAATCGATAAGATATAATATCTAACATTTGTTTTGTTTCAGCTGGAGCTTCTATATATCTATAATCAACTTGTTGAATATGCCAGAGGTCTAAAAACATTGAGTAGTATTGTTTTAGAACTTGGTCAAATCCTTCTACAAGAGACAATGCGCTCGCATAGTATATAGTATCTTTCTTTTTTTGTTCTTGATACAAGTTCGATTCCTTGAACTTATTCACTTGTAAGTACATAAGTTCCTCGTACATTAAGCGTTTATTATTTGATTTTGATTCATCTTGCTTTCTTAGTACAAACCTATTAAAATCATCTGATAAGATTAAATCACGAAATTGATAGTAATTTAATATAGTTCGATGGCCTCTTTTTGTTGGAGCATATTTTTTAATTATAGCATTCAGCTGATTACGATTATTAGTGGAATCTACTGACATGCTTATTCCAAAAACATCATCAAGGAATTCTCTTAAATCTCTAGATGTGATTTTTAAAGTGCTTGTAAATACTTTTTCTAGTTCAGAGGGTCTAAAAAACATCTCCCAATTTTCTCTGTTTACATCATTATGTAGTTTTTCGAGACTTTTCCAATCTAATGGTCGTATGAAGTCTATCCCCCGTAGCTTGTCTAAATTAAAAGTAATTTCCATATAAAACTCCTAAAAAAGTTAGTTTGCTAATTATTTGTAAAAAAATGATATAACAAAAACTCGATAATATCAACGTTTTAAGACGTTTTGGGTTAAATGGATAAATTAAAAAATAGTTAGTTTTTTAATTCGTGGTTTCGTATAATATAAGCATAAAAGAAGAAAGGCAGGCTGAACAGCCTGATAGGTCGTATTTATGACAACAAAAGAACAACTACTTAAAGAGGTAGAGGAATTAAAAGTCTCCATATTTGCAGATTGCGGTCAGACAAGTTGGCGTTATCATGTTCAGAAAACTTGGACAAAAAAAGAAACAGAAAAAGCACTTGAAGAGATTGGACAAGGTGCGACTACAATTGATTTAGCTCCAGATGGTCTAAAAGAAATTTGGAGAAATGACTTTACTGACAAAAAGTATTCACGTGATTATTGGGTTATTAAAAACTACACATCTGACCAGCTTGAAGAGTATGTAATCCTTTTAAAAGAGTTACAATCACGAGTTCTGCCATATTTTGACAAATAGACAATTTTCCGAAAAATTGGTCTTTTTCGGAAAGTTGCTTTCTTTTAGGAAAGCATCTAAAAAACGCCCAAATCTTTTGCGCCTCTAGGGGTTTCTACTGATGTGTTGTATGCAAAAAAGTCTGAAAAACTCTCAGGATCGTTGTCTTAGCACCAAAAATACGTGAAATTTGCATAATTAAAATAAATTTCAGGGGGAGTTATACAAAAAAACGACGATTTAAATCGTTGTTTTACTGATATAAATGTGTAATCTTTTTTTGAAAATACGTCTATTTATTTTTTATTGTAAAGTAGACATAACCGAATGAACATAGGTTGTAGAAAGCAAATGAAAAAACTGCAAGGATGATAGATCCTGTATCTAAATAACCTCTTTCAAGACCGTTTTTCAACAACAACAAGCCTGTAGTTTCGACAACGATCAAAAATAAAAATATATAAAAAATTTTCGCCCAAAACATAGTGTTACCCCTTTCTATTTACAAAGGTTATCTATTTGTTCTTTTAAATTTATCAAAACGAAATTCTCACTCACATACAACTAATTAGTTATTTTTTTTGAAAACAAACGTTGCCACCAGTTCTTCTTTGTTTCTAAAAGTAATGTTTCATTTTTGATAGTCAGTGCTCCAATAAGTTGGAGTTGATTGTTGTTAGTGTCCAACATATTGGCAATTTGATCATCTTTTTCATCAATCTGAGAGATTAAAAAACGTCGTTCATTATCAAAATCCTCACGAAGCTGCTTAATTTGCTCCTGCAATACAGTTTCTACACGATTGCTAGCATCATCTATACTGCTAGATTCTGTGTAGCTATCTTCTACAATACATCTATCAAGTATGTATTGCGTGATTGTCTTATTTTCATTTTTAGCTAATTCTACAAGCTTCTCTTTCTGTTCCTTAGAAACTCGGATGCTTATTTGAACACTCATTTTTTCTCCTCCACTAAAATTGGCTGCTATACAATTATAACGTTCTGTGTGGATACATTGTAGCATATTCTACACAATTCTACACGCATAATATGTATGAAAATCATGAATTTTTTGAGAATATCCTTTTATACATGGTATAGATTTCAACACTTTCTCTGATAGTTCCTGCTGCTTGTTCCAATTTTCTTCTGTCGTTATAATGCATGCTCCTTTTTTATCTGATTTTGTTGCTTGCTGCCATCAAGGAGCGCTAAATAAAAAAGTAAATATTGATTTAAGCCTATATAAGGCCATATTTGCCCCTTAGACAGTCCAATGTGGAATTTATCCGGCTTTTTAGCTAGATGCCCCTTAACGGCCAAAATATGGCCCCTGACGGTAACTTAAATATTGTTCAGTACTAAAACCGTAAAAAATCCCTTTTTAGTCATGATACGATCATAGTTGTAGAGGGCCTTTCTGCAAATTTATCTAAAAAGGAGGGGATACAGATGGAGATAATTTTAAATATCTTACTTACTATTGAAGTGGAGATCTTGGTCCATTATATTTGCAAGTGGCTAGATAGAAAATAGTGAACTGAGTGAAAGATTTTTTTATTTTTTAAAAATAAAATATAGATTTTTTTCTTAAGAAGATACTTTCTAATTTACTTTCTGATCTACTTTATATTACTTTATATTACTTTGTCGACCTTAGAAAATCAGCAATATCAAGGGGTTGCAGATAAATAATTGACTATTTTGTACCCCATTAATGACTATTTTGTACCCCATTAATGACTATTTTGTACCCCATTAATGACTATTTTGTACCCCATTATTGACTATAAATTTAAAAATTGATAGAATATAGCATAATAGGAAACATAGTAAAAGGTAAACAAGATGGTATCAAATAGAAAATCCAGTAAAATCTATGAAGAACTAGCTTCTCGTCAAAATTATTTAGTTGTCCAGGCGAATGACTTGGCCAAAGCTTTTGGTAATTTAAAAGCTTTTGAACACAAGGTTTTAGACTACTGTTTTTCATCTGTAACGAAAGATAGTAGAGTTGGTGATGTCTTTACGGTTCATAGCCTTGACATTATGAAGCACTTTGGCTTAACTAAAAACGGTCAAAATTATAGACGGATTGCAGAAGCTTTTTCGAGACTTAACGAGAATACCGCTCTATATATTCCTGAAACATTGCCTGACGGTAGACGATCAATAATCATGACTCAACTTTTCAGCAGAATAAGATTTATTGAGGATGGCCTTGTAGAGTTTAAATTCTCTGAAGATGCTGGACCTTTAGTTTTTGAGTTAAAACGAAACTACTACTCTTTCCATTTGGATGAGTTAGGAAATGTGAAATCAAAGTATTCTTTGATCTTGATGAAACTTTGGGAAGCATATCGCTTAGGAAATCGAGAATATACAACCATTAAGGGAAGTTTAGAGGAGTGGCAAGATTGGTTCTTGGGTGAAGAGAAGTCATGGCCTGCAGGTTTGTTTAAGAGGAATGCTCTCATGGTGGCATGCGAAGAATTAGAAATGAAATTCAACGCTGATATAGATTTAACAACTGTAAAAAAAGGACGAAAAGTTATCGGGTATGAGATGGTAATTAGGGATAGACGGATGCCAACCACTGCAGAGGTAATCATAGAAGCAGAGAAAGCATCACATCAGACAGATATCTATGATTTTTTGTAATTTGAACTTATATTAAGAGTTGGGGCTTGCGTATGCAGCCCTTTTTCTTTGAGAAAGATAGAGATTAAAAAAAGAGTTTATTAACTCGTTGGTGCTACTAGCTTTATAGCAATATTAAACTGAGGTGGTTAATTATTTTCTAGGTTGAGAAACGTCTTAGGTAAAAAATGCTGTTGTAACTCCTTGATATTGCTTGATTTATAACGAAATAGGAATGAGGTGGTTAATCGTTTTTTAGGTCGAGAAACATAGTGGTTCAAAAAAAGAACCGAAAACCCACGTCCCTGTAAGTGTGGAGTTGATTTTAAAACAACGTGACTTTATAGGGGTATTACCTCTACTTTCACTATGTTTTAGAATATGATTAAAATTTGAACTATAAATTGAACGTGCTGTAGCTGCTAAAAATGAGTTGATTTTTGAGAAGAAACCGTTTTCGGCTATCATAGTCCGATTTGGGCTATGATAGCTTTGAATGTAAAATGAGGCGTGATAAAATATATATAAGAAACAAAAAAAGGAGCGTACAATCAATGTCAAAATTAAAAAAAGATCAAAAAGAGTATATAGCAGCTATACATCATAATAGCTATTTGCTTAATTATCTTTACTTAGGCACTTTATCTAAAAATGAATTAAAAGTTGTTTTTGGAATATTAGAGATAATACATAATATATACTCACAAGAGAGTGTAACTATCTCATACTCAGATATTGCAGCTATATCAGAATATGCAACTGAACTTTACGAGAATAATACTAATAATCAATTTGAACGTTTTATAGAGAGTATTCAAACTAAACTTAGATTAGTCTCATATAAACAGTTTTTAGGACCCGAAGGTAAAAAACATATGGTCTATAATGATTATCCTATTTTTTTGCAGTTTGGAGTAAATCATAGTAGTCAAGAATTAACACTCTATATATCAGAAACAGTCTATCTATATGAAATAAAGAAAAACAATGGGAATATTATCGAAGAGGAAAAAAGAATTGCTGATTTATTTCGTAAAGAAGATTGGTCTGAAATACAAATATATGAAAAAGTGAAAGAAGGATACTTGACAAAAATAGAGAAGAGAAAATGATTTATGAACGCTAAAAGAAAACAAAGAAAAAGCAAAGAAAAAATAGAGAATATCCCAAAAGATGCGGTGGCTTATTATTTGCCAACCCCCAATAGCGAAAGGATATATTTTACAAGAGATACAATCTTACTCATGTATCATTTAATTCGCTTAAAGTATTTTTCAAGAGAAATGGTCCTAGATCAGTACTTCATTCTCACAGGTAAAGAATTAAATAACAGAACACTATATTCGTTCATAGGAAATAGAAATATGCCACTGAGTCATTTTGAAGATAACTACAGAATCGGCAAGACTAAATTTATGTATGTCACTAAAGGATTTGCTGAATGGTTGTTAGATATCATGCATGAGATTCCAGGCCTTATTGAATTGACAAAGGTAACAGAATTTAAAGGTTCGCATTATAGCCTCAAGATAAACAAAATGTCTGGCGGAAAAGATGGCATCAGAAAAATACATCTACATGATTATCATACAAGAAGATTAGCGCTGAAAATCGGAAAGACTAATCGTTGAACAGTGCACAGATTTATCACCTAGAGAATTGAACGTCACTTACTTTTTCCCGTTTAATAGAAAACTTATATCACTTGTACCAGATGCAGTGATCTTCGTTCGAGGTCAGAGGTATTTTATTGAGTATGACAGGAATACAGAGCCTCACTTCAAGCTGCTCGGAAAGATATTGGGATATTTTGAAGAGAAGTATTATCGAGGAGATACAATCTTCTTTGTCTTTGATAATATTTCAGAGCCAAAAGACAACCGCCTGCATATGCGTATTATGAATTTTATTGATAATTTATATACCGTACCTTTTGGAGATAGTGGCTTTTCTTACTACGAGAAAACACAAGAGAGTAACGTGACCTTGTTTGCACTTCCAGAGGTCAATGCTCTATCTCAAATCTCAGAAGCTATCATGCACGATATAGTGATTGATGAACGTCAAGAAAACGAAAGATTATTAGAGAAGTGTATGACAGAACGTATCATGCCTTACGATATTGTTTCTGTTGAATTGGTAGAAGATAATGACAGTCCATTCTCTTTAATTTTGACTTACCTAGATGATTATTTTGATGAGGAAAAAATGCCACTTATAAAATTAAATTATGGTGACGTTAGCAACCATGACTATTTTGAAAAACTCTATGATAGATACAAGGACGAATACGAAAGAGTTGGCTTAGTATTCTCTTCAGAGATTACAAAACAATACTACAATATACCTCACAATGATTTTTTCATGTCACTCTATATCCGATAATGAAATTAAAAAAAGAGAGTACTATTTAAGTCTCTCTTTTTTATTTATTGAAAAATTGAATTAAAATAACAAAAGGGGGATAGAGGATCTTGTAATACATGAGAAAAAGGTACGAAAATCTACAAAAACTCTCATATATGAGAAAAAAGTACGTGGTTACATATTATTTTTGTCTTTGGACTAGTTCCAAAAGATCCTTGTGTGTCTGCTTTAGAATGAGAGCTGATAAAGGTTTATTAGCAACCGTGGAAATTCTATGGATCACGGATGCAATACCTTGTGAAGATAGTGGTTGTTTCTTGTAGTTCAAGAAGAGTGAGCCGATAGTAGCATCAGCACTATACCATTTTTTTCGTTCCTTAACGTAAGGATCGATATAAGGGATAAATTCCTTAA